>JAHEAS010000023.1:7138-13903 GCA_024642645.1 Saprospirales bacterium
TGTCAATTTTTGTATCGTAAAAAGCTGCCGCAAACATCAAGTTGCCACGAACATGCGCATCATGGATGTAATAGCCAGGGGCATAAACCCCGACTTCTATGGGTGCTCCAGGGTCAGAAATGTCTAGAATATGGACACCCTGAGTTGTACTCGTCCCCATCACGTAAACATAAGGTTCGTCGCTGTCAATTGCCTTTTGGATGATGTGGCCGGTAGTAAATGTGGAAGTGTAATTGGTGACGAGATGCAAGCTGTCGGGTAAAAAACTGAGGTCAATCACTTGCATCCCATGCCCGGTACCCTGAACATCGGTGACCACAAAAGCGTGGGAGCCGATGACTGTAATTTCCCGCCAATTTGTAACAGGGCCAAGCACAAATCCTAGCTCGTTCAGGTTGCAATTATCGCTGATACAGTAGGCCGCAGTGCCAGTTTTCGCACCGACTAAGGCATATTCGGTGTTATCAGGTGCGATGAAGGCCCAAGAGCCTGAATAACGGACATCGCCCCTGTTTACCTGCCCAAGCAGTTCAACGTTAAGGGCATTTTGCCCAATTGCCAAACTTGAAAAAAAGGAGATAAAGCAAAAACAGGTAATTCTTAATCGCATCGAATGTGTAGTTGTTAATAGATTAATTTGGGGAGCGAATGTAACGAATTGGCCAATAATTTAGGTTTCATGTTGAATCATTGGTAATTTCGAGTCAAAAAAAACAAAATTAACCAGCAACTTTGCACTTCATTTTTTTTTGCAAAATCTTAAACTAGAAATCGCTTGAAAGTTCTCGTAACCTGCCCGCCGATGCTTAGGCTCATTGACGAATTTCGACCTGCATTTGAATCGAAAGGAGTCCAACTTGTAACGCCAAATGTGGTCCAAACCTTAACCGAAGCCGAGTTGATTGACATCCTGCCAAGTGTAGATGGGTGGATAATTGGGGACGATCCAGCTACAGAACAGGTGTTCCAAGCAGGCAAAAATGGCAACCTTAAAGCTGCTGTAAAATGGGGCGTTGGTGTTGACAATGTTGATTTTACTGCGTGCAAAAAACTTGGCATTCCAGTCATCAACACGCCACAGATGTTTGGTGAAGAGGTGGGGAGCTTGGCAGTCCACTATGTAATTGGTTTGGCGAGACAAACTTTTTTGATTGACCGTGGCGTTCGGGCCGGACAGTGGCCTAAGCCAGCAGGTATTTCGCTGATGGGGAAGACTGTCGCATTGATTGGGTTTGGTGACATCGGCAAGTCAACCGCTAGGATGCTGTACGCATTCGGGTTAAATGTTAATGTCTATGACCCCTTCGCCAGTCGAACGGATGAAGATGAGATGAAATTCAGATTTTACAGTTTTCCCACCTTGATAGAGCAGGCTGATTTTATGATTGTGACTTGCTCCCTTACGCCTGAGACAAAACATTTGATAAATGAAAATACAATTGCCAAAATGAAAGATGGTGTTCGAGTAGTGAATGTTTCGAGGGGTGGGATTATTGATGAACCCGCTTTGATAGATGGTCTAGTCTCAGGCAAAATCCATAGCGCTGCTTTAGATGTTTTTGACGCTGAACCACTTCCAGGGGCTTCTCCTTTGCGCGGTTTCGAGCGTTGTGTTTTTGGCACCCATAATGGCTCAAATACGGTCGATGCTGTTCGACGGGCCAGCCAACAAGCGATGAAGTACATGTTTAGCTTTTTAAAATTGGATTGAAATCAGCTTTTATGACAAAAAACGTTTTTATTACAGGTGTGCTTGGTGGCATTGGAGCAGCATTAGCCAAGGCTTTTAGGGAAAGTGGATTCTATGTTTTCGGTGTGGATATGAGGGAAGACTTTAATGGTCATTGTGACCGTTTCCTTCATTTTGATATTCACCAATTCGTAAAAGATGCAAGTTACCGTATCAAATTCACGCAGATTTTTGATGAAATTATGCCGAATTTAGATGTGTTGGTAAATAATGCAGCTGTTCAAAAATTGGATAAACTTGAAAACATCAAACTTGAAGATTGGCAAGAAACCCTGAATGTCAACCTCACTGGGCCGATGCTGTTAAGTAAAATATTCCTTAGTCGGTTAGAGGCTAACAATGGTAGTATAATCAACATTGCCAGCATTCATCAGCAGTTGACAAAGCCCGAATTCATCAGTTACGCGACATCAAAAAGCGCCCTCGTCGGCTTGACGAAAGCAATGGCAGTTGATTTAGCGGGCCGCGTTCGTGTGAATTCTATTAGCCCTGCTGCCATTGAAACGGACATGCTACGAGCAGGATTCAATCACGATGATGAAGCGATTGACGAGTTACGGAAGTTGCATCCAGTTCGACGAATCGGATATCCGAACGATGTGGCCAAACTGGCACTATTCCTTGCTTCGCAAAATACTGGATTTATTCACGGAGCTAATTTTCTGCTGGATGGGGGTATAAGTTCTGTTTTGAAAGATTTGTGAATAAGTGCAAGATAATCAGTAATTTATAACAAATAAGAACCATGTCACGACCTCAAGGCGCATTATTCGGTTTAAATCTCATGGAAAAAAATGGGCTTGGTAAAAAGCTAGATGAAGCCCGCGATTATTTCCGCTGGAGGCGCAAGTTTGCAGGCCAGCTGCACCAATTTAAAAATAAGCACCTTGGACAAGACTGCTTCATTATTGGGAACGGCCCTTCACTCAAAAACATGGACCTGGCAAAGCTCAACGAATTCCACAGCTTTGGTCAGAACAAGATTTTTATGATTTTCGAAAAAGTGAAGCTTGATTTAAGTTATTTAGTTTCAGTAAACCCATTGGTCATCCAGCAAAGCGCACGTGAGTTTGAAACGATGGACTGCCCTGTTTTCCTATCTTACACTGCTTCAAAAGGAGTTGTGAAGGAAGTACCAAACATTCAGCGTTTGCACACACTCAATCTTTGGAGCTTCTACGAAGACATATCGCAGCCAATTTGCGAAGGGAATACGGTCACTTTTGTTTCGTTACAGATAGCTTACTACATGGGTTTTAGCCGGGTTTTTCTGATAGGTGTAGACCATAGTTTCAAGCAAGCTGGCCAGTCACACGAAACCCAAGTTTACAAGGGCGACGACGAAAACCACTTCCACCCTGACTATTTTAAGGGGCAACAGTGGCAATTGGCAGACGTTTATGGCTCAGAGGTTTCTTATCACTTAGCCAACTATTTTTATCAAAAAGATGGTCGCCAAATTTTTGATGCAACGGTTGGAGGCAAACTTGAGGTTTTTCCTAAAATTGCTTTTGAAGATGCTATCACAATGGCAAAAAAGAAGAGTAGGGTAAAGCATGCTTAATTTTTATTTCTTTCATTTTAGAAAATAAATTTTGTAACTCCCACAAGTTATAGGGTATTGAAAAGCAAATATTTTGTAAAGCGTAAGACGGTGATTAGCAATTAATTTTTATAGTGATTTGGTTTTATATTCTAAAGAAGGAGATGTATTTTTGCACACAGACGAACATTTATGCACTGAATGAATTTGAAGATGCCAACAAATGCTTTAGAACTTAAAAACCGGATTCCCGTGATCAAAGCGCTAATCGTAGAAGACGAAATCAAAAGCTTGAATAATCTCAAGAACCTTTTGGCAAGCCATTGCCCGGAAGTTGAAATTGTTGCTGATGCTTTGAATATTGAAGAGGCCTTGGAATTGTTTGATGAACCAGAGTTTAAGCCAGATGTAGCATTTTTAGACATCAACTTGCCCGATGGTCTAATTTTTCAGTTTCTTGATGAATTGAGTCCAGTAGATTTTGAGGTTATTTTCATTACAGCATTCAATGAACATGCCATACGAGCCTGTCAGTATAGTTCAATTGGTTATATAATGAAACCGATAAACCCTGATGAGTTGATGCAGGCGGTTAGTCGAATTCGTGTACATCGGGCAGAAAAAATTGAGGAGCGACTTGACCTTTTCAATAAGTCAATGACAAATCCGAACTCATTTGAAAAAATGAGTATTGCTGCCATTGACGGAATTTATTTTGTAAATATCAAAGATATTGTCAGATTTGAGGCTGAAGACAATTACACACATATTTTCTTGATAAACGGAGACAGGATTACTGCGTCAAAGACTATCAAGGCATATGAAGACATGCTGCAAATGCTTAATTTTTATCGGGTCCACAAGAGGCATGTCATAAATTTGAACTTCATGAGAAAATTCATCAAAGGCGATGGAGGCTATTTGGTGATGGAGGACGGTAAGAAAATAGAAGTGTCAAGAAGGAGGCGACCAGCCTTTATGGAGCAGATGCGGAGGTTAGAAGAGGCAATTTAGTAGAAACTTACACTTACACAAATACGACAGTTTGAAGCGTTGGTGGGAGGAAAACTGGGAGAAAACAGCTTTTTTGAGAGAAACTACACCGCAGGCCTTATGTTATGCCAATTATTTTTTCGGGAAGTTTTGTGAAAACTCAAAATTCGCTATCTTTGGAACCAGAGAACGCACACACTTTTACTGTCAGCAAAAGCGAGAGACACTATGAACTTAGGATTTTTCACTCAAAACTTGGATGCTATGGGAAAGACTACAAAAAAGAAGAACTTGTTCGAATTGGACGATCTGAATCAAATTAAGAAAGTCGAAATGGGCGAGTTTATTGGAGGCAACGAAAAAATCAGCGAAAACAAAAAGAAAGGGTTTTTTGCTGGATTCTTTGGACCTAGCCCTTGCTTAGGAGATTTGCCGCAATAATAACCTTCACTAGAAATAATTAGGAATCAACAAAAGAGGCTGCACAGCAGATGCGATGCCTCTTTTGTCGTATTTGTAATGCAGTCAGCAGCCAAATTTAGATTTTAGTTCAGACACACACTGGAAACACTATTACAATGATTCATACCTATCCTGATACAAATGAGGATATAGTGAAATTGGAATCCACATTGCACCTCATAGATGAACGCTTTAAGCGGCTTACCACTTTGGACAGACTTGCTTCCCAATTGGTTTTTACGGATATTTCTAAAGCTCAGAAGTACCTTTCTGAGATTTTGCAGATATTGCAAGACTATGATCAGCCGGATTTTGTGCTGAGCTACAACCTCAACATGGCGCTTGTTGAGAATCAGCTTTACAACTATAACTTATCAGAAATTCATTTCCGATTAGCTCTAGAAATATTAGGGGAAAGGGGTGATGTTAACCAGCTAGCAGAAACCTATATTGACTATGCCGGTACTTTACAGAATCTTGACCAGCCAGATCGAGCTCGGTTTTACCTAAACCAAGCAGCAAAATATTTAGAAACTTTCCCTGACAACCGACTTAAGTTGCGGTTGGTTTGCCGTGAAGGCTTTTTCCATTTAAAATTTTCTGATTACTCAAAAGCGCTTAAGGCTTTTTTGGATTGTGAACTTGATATTGAAAACATAGCAGGTATTGCTGACCTTAAGGATTATCATTTTTTCACTTTGATACAAAGCGGTCTAGGTACAATATATGGTTTGTTAAACGAACCAGAGCGTAGTGTCCAAGCTTATTTGAACGTAGTTGAACTTTGCGAACAGAAAGGAATGCGGTCCCGTCTTTCATGGCACTATTTGAACGTAGGCAACGGTTACATGGCTATGCAAGATTTTGAGAATGCAAGCCAGTTCTTCAAGAAAGCCATTAAAGTTGTTGACGATTTGAACCAACAGACTAGAGCGCTAGCGTATGCCAATTTGGGCTATTGTTATCTAAACAAGCGACAATTCAACGAGGCATTAGAGCTTTTCACGACAGCCTATCCTTTGTTCAAGGATAGAAAAGAGAAAAATTTAGCAAATATTGAATGGTGGCGTGGCAAAATCTACGAGGAACAAAAGGCAAAGAAGGCGTTGAGGCACTATTTTAAAGCACTGGAATTTGCGAAAAAAGGCCAAGAGTACAGGCAAGCTACCGGCATACTAAAAGACATAGCGGATTTGTACGCCAAGGAATTAGACTACAAAAATGCTTATGATTATCAAGTGCTTTACAACCAGGCAGTAGAGCGCTTCATGTTTGATGAAAGAGACAACCAAATAAAGGAAATGGAAATCCGGTATTCTGCCGAGAGGAAGGAGAAAGAAGCCGAGATGTTTAAATTACAGGCTGCAGGCTTGCAATTGAAGGCACTTCGAGCCCAAATGAACCCGCATTTTGTATTTAACGCGCTAAACTCAGTTCAGAATTACATCACTTCCAATGACAACTCTCAGGCTGCTAAATACCTAGCACAATTCGCGCACTTAATGAGACAGAGCCTTGAATACTCAGAATTGGAAGTCATTTCGCTTGAAAAGGAAATTGAATTTCTCAGGAACTATCTTGACATAAACATGAATCTCCGGTTTGAGGACCAACTCAAGTACGAACTTCAAATAGATGAAGACATTGAGGAAGATATTTATGGGGTGCCTACAATGATAATTCAGCCATATGTTGAAAATGCTATTGAGCACGGCATCCGATCTAAGCGCAAGGGGAGTATCAAGATTGATTTTAGATTACATGACGAAAACACTATCATTTGTGTTGTAGAAGACGACGGGATTGGTCGCCAGAAGGCAAGGGAACTCCAATTGAAAAATCCGAATTTCAAGGATCACAAATCCATGGGAACACGAATAACCCAAGAAAGACTTGAAATATTACTCAGAACAAGAAACATGGAACAAAGTGCGGTAGAAATCCACGATTTGGAAGTGATGTAATTCTGAACTGAGTTTAGCGCGTTAAATACAAAATGCGGGTTCATTTGGGCTCG
>JAHEAS010000511.1 GCA_024642645.1 Saprospirales bacterium
ATAACCAGTTTAGGAATGCGGGCTCGGACCAGCACATCACAGATGTCTTTCAAAATGGCCAACTGAGTGGAAGGCAAAACGTTCATGCAAAGTGGGATGTCTAGTTGTCCGGTTTGCACCCCAAATGGAACGTTTGGGAGCACAACAACTTTCGCACCCCGCTCCCAGGCCAATTTTGCAGCAGCCTCGGTAATGGCCTCATTCTGGAAATTATCGGTGGCATAAGGGAGGTGAAAGTTGTGCGCCTCAGTGGCACCCCAAGGCAATACCGCCACCTCGAATTTGGTGGATTGCACGGCCTTCCAGTTGGTTTCGGCGAGGATATACGGACGAGGAGAATTGGAAATTGGCATTTGATTGAATTTTGACCCCAAGGTATTGAAATTGAGAACTTGGGAAAGTGCAAAATTCATTTTTCTGAATTTCAACTTGGCGCACCAATGCGCAATAAGGTTACCTTTTTTATGGCATTCATGATTTTTTCGGGGTCAATGTCAACGGCATCACCAGCGATGAGCAGCTTGGATGCCTGCCCTTCGATTTTACCAAAAAGCCAATTCGCCATGTCTTCGATGGAGTCGGCCTCACTAAATGTTAAGTACATCCGCACGCTTTCCTGAAAACCAATGCGACGCCCGGCATAATCTTCGTCAATGACAATGCTGCCACCCGTTTTTGGAATTTTGAAGCTGTCGCCAAACTGCAACCAGCGGTAGTACGTGCCAAAAAGGTGATATTTCAAGTCCTTATCGGCGGTGAGGATTTCAATTTTTAGGCGTTTTCCAACAAAAAGCGCACCGGGACGAAGGTGGTCAGCTACATCAGTTTGGTAGGTTTGGACAGCCGGCTTCTCGCCGCTCAGGTAAGCCTCTACCCTACCCGCCAGGGCTTCGATGACCTGAAATTTTTCCGTTGCCATTTCCTTAACTGCCTCGTTGTCAAGGTGTTCAAAATTGTCGGGATGATACTTCGAGCGAAGTTCCCGATGAGTTTTCCGAAAGGACTCCAATTCAAGCTGCTCCAATGGCAGTCCGAAAAGTTTACGGATTTCCTCTTTTTCCTGGATGGTGAAGGTGGTGGCAGTCAAGCTGAAAGATTTTACGAAATGAATGATTAGTGGACAACGCCAGCAGGCATTTTGTTTTGTAAATGCCTAAAAAATCCAAGCCATAAGACCGATTGTTATCGCTAATGCAATCAAAAGCGTTGCAATAATTGGGTAATTCGATGCATTGGAAGGAGTTTTTTCCCAAGGCTCCATTTCGACACCTCTCGATTTTTTGTTCAAAACCGATTGATAATCGGGCGTACTACTAATCTCACCTGAATCGCCAGCTGGCGATTTCCGTCGCTCAAAGAAGGGCTTCGGTTTGATTTTTCGAATCCATTCCTGATTACCAAATGCGCCGTATCCAAAACTCATAATTCGATTTTTTGAGCTGAAATATGCTTCAATTTAGGAACAATTTTTTGATAAAAACAAAAATGGAGAACCGAGTCACCCCCAATTCTCCATTCTCAATTTTATATTCCTAATTCATCACGTCTTACGCTCTTTCTTCCTCGCTGCAGGAAACAACACATTATTCAAAATCAACCGGTAGCCGGGGGAGTTCGGGTGCAAGTTCAGGTCAGTATCCGGATCTTGCACATAGTGCCGATAGTCTTCTGGGTCGTGGCCACCGTAGAAGGTGAAAAAGCCTTGACCGTAAGGGCTGTGGATGTAACGTGCCTCTTTCATGGGCTTGGTTTCACCCAAAACCAACACATTGGACTTAATGTATTGCTTTTGAAAGGCAGTTGATTGTCCCATAAAACCTTTAACGGTGCGGGTTTGACATTGGGTTAGCATGGTAGGAACTGGGTCCCACTTGGCCGAGAAATCAAACAACGTGAAGTAGTCCTGTTCCGGGTCAATGGTTCGACCATAGTGGCTGTCAATGTTCGAATGCTCGTATTCCATCGGGTTCATCACCAGTTCAAAATCCTTAAACGCCAAGGTTTTAGAGAAATCGAGCTTGGAATTGGTACTGAGATCAGGGCCATCGCCATCGTAGTACTTGTCGCAAATATCCAAGCCATCGGCAGCAAGTGCGATGTCATAAGTATCCGTAGCAGAACACATTGCAAACATAAAACCGCCACCTGCCACGTATTCTTTTATTCGCTTCGCAACGGCGAGTTTAAGTTGCGATACCTTCTGGAAGCCGTGTCTAGCAGCCAATTCTTCCGAAAGTCGCTGGTTTTCCCGATACCACTCCTGGGTATGATAGCCCGCATAAAACTTGCCATACTGCCCGGTGAAATCCTCGTGGTGAAGATGGAGCCAGTCGTATTCGGTCAGTTTATCGGCCAAAACTTCGTCGTCGTAAATTTTATCAAATGGAATTTCAGCGTAGGTAAGAACGAGCGTCACGGCATCGTCCCAAGGCTGAATATCATCTCCCCGTTGACTTTTAAAGGCATCGGTGGGGGTGTAAACTGCGATTTTGGGCGCTTTTTCTAGCTTGACTGCATCCATGTTTACCTCCGGCTGAGAAATTTCTTCCAAAATATGGTTGAAAGTCCCATCGGGGATTACCTCGTAGCTGACGCCACGTGTTTTGCATTCTTTTTCGAAAATAGTGGTGTGTGGAAAAGCAAAACTGCCGCCACGGTAATTGAGCAGCCACCAAGCTTCCACATTGTTGGATATGACCCAATAAGTGATGCCATAAGCTTTGAGGTGGTTCTGTTGCTCGACATCCATGGGAAGGAGCATAAAGGAGGCACTCATTTTTGATACAACGAGCAGGGAAAACGCAAGGGACACAAGGATTTTTTTCATAATTACGGGTGGCTTCCAAGAGAGAATGGTGGGCCGATTTAATTTATGTGAACTTCATTTTGGTCAGAAAACCAATTCTTACAAGCATAAAACGCAGACAATTAAATGCGAATTGCAGGCCGAATGTTGCGATTTCAAAAATATAACCATTAAAAACTTTACAAAAAAAGCAACGACGATAACCTTCTACCGTTCTTTTCTGTTTGGAGGCTTGTACCCGTGAATTCGTTTCTTTGGGTTAGGCAAAGCCCCTATTGAAAATATTTCTGGGCTCGTTGTCATCAGTTTTATGAAATTTGCCATTCGTTTCACGGCCCAAAAACACCTCGCATCACGTAAACAACATGCAAAATATTAGCCTTCAATATCCCACCTGGTACCTGCTACTCTGTATCGCTCTTGGCGTTGGTTACGCATTGACGCTCTATTTTAGAGATAAAACTTTTTTAGAGCAACACCCCCAATTGCACAAACTGCTTGGCGTTCTGCGATTTTTATCTGCAACGTTGCTGGCCATTTTGTTGCTACAACCACTGCTGAAATCCCTTTTGACCGAAACCAAAAAACCAGTTGTGGTGCTGGCTCAAGACGAATCTGAGTCAGTTGGCACTGTGTTGACAGGTGAGGGACTTGCAGCTTACAAGGCCAGTTGGGCGAAACTGAAAGACCAACTCGCCAAGAAATACGAAGTGAAAGAATACGGCTTCGGAAGTGAAGTCCGGGAGGGTGTGAACTTCGAGATGAAGGACAAAATCTCGAATATCTCTAATGTGGTGAAGGAAGTGACGGACCTGTACGGGAACCAAAACTTAGGCGCCGTAGTGTTGGCCACCGATGGTATTTACA
>JAHEAS010000512.1 GCA_024642645.1 Saprospirales bacterium
ATTCGACAATCCAGGTACAATTGACAACGCGGGAACGGCAAAGTTGGTAAACAATACGGGTGCCGTGTTGAATAATACAGGGAACATCAAGAACTTTGGTGAGGTGACAAATAGCGGCACTTTGAACAACAGTGGTACCATAATCAACACCACCAATTTTAAGAACAATGGTACACTAATAAACAATAACTACATCCTCAACGATATTGCCGCCAATTTTTTCAACAACTCCGGCAGTACACTAAAGAACTACGGAACGCTGCAAATAAGCGGTACTTTTACGAACGACGGCAGCCTGGTTAATGAGACTGCTTTGGTCATCAATGCTGGTGGCACACTTGTGAACAACAACCAACTTGTGAACAACAAAGACGTAAACAACCACGGCGTTTTGACCAATAATAAGACAATCAATAATGCTGGGTTTATCAATAACAACTTTGGTGGCAAAATCTACAACTACAACAAAGTAACAAATAGTGGCACCATTGAAATTTTCCAGTGCACGGAACTTTACCAATATTCCAACAGGTCCATAGATGGAAATGTATGGAACATGGGCTTGGTGTACCAACTTGGTGCAAATGTCAATACAACCGACATGGGCGGCATCAAGCTTTTCAGCATCAACGACAAGCCGACTCCAACTGCCGTTTGTAAAAACACAACAATAACACTTGATGCCAATGGTCAAGCAACCATTACTGCTGCTGATGTAGATGGCGGAAGCAAAGCCGACTATTGCCAGATTGGAGGCCTGGAGGTTTCTCCAGCCAATTTTGATTGCAGCAAAGTGGGGACGAATGCCGTAAAACTTACGGTACGGGACTACAGCGGCAACACCGCTACCTGCTCCGCTACCGTAACAGTTTTGACTTCCACAGCATGCGGTGGAACACCGGGCGCAGAAATTTGTACTTACACTCAAGGTTATTACGGTAATGCAGGTGGCATTCAGCAAGGTAAAACCACTTTGCAGCTAATCCAGCAGGCACTCAGCAACCCGGATGGCACTAACCGCCCAATTACACTTGGCACGGGACAGCGCACTTTGACATTCAACCTGAATTCAGCTGCTTGCATCATTCAACTCATGCCTGGCGGCGGACCTGCTGACATCTTGCCGAAGAAAAACGTGGTTGTCGGTACCAACTGCGACCCATCTCCAATTCCATTGAAAAATGGCAGATTTGACAACAACCTGCTTTCTCAGACCTTGGCACTGACCATCAGCTCCCGCAATGACAGTGATCTTCCAGGACTGAAGCTCGCTAGTGCTTGTATCAATTTCCCAAGTTCTGTAAAGACTGCATTGGGTGATAATGGCACTATTACGGACTTGTTGGCTTATGCAAACCGGGCACTTGGTGGCCAGATTTCAGCCGACAAATTCAGTGGCATTGTGTCGGCATTGGACGGTGTGAATGTTTATTTTGACGAATGCAAGCAGTCTTGCCCTGGCGGCCGCTCATCCTCCGCTGATGAAATTCTTTCGCTCCAAGCCAGCCGTTCAGGTTTGAACATTGAATTGCTTTGGTTGACCAACACCGAAATGCGCAACGATTACTTCGTCATCGAGCGCTCTGAAGATGGTGTGAACTTTGAACCAATCGGGCAGGTGAACAATCGTACCACCGCACCAGGCGGCGAACAATACAGTTTGACGGATACTGAGCCTGCTGTTGGGTTGAACTATTACCGGGTGCGCCAAGTCTATATTGGTGGAGAGTATAGCTACTCCAATCTTGCCAATGCTTCACTCGGTTTCAACCCAAACAACTTCACGCTTTACCCCAACCCAGCGCAGCAGGAGTTGAATCTGAACTTAAAGGAATTTGCAGGTCTGGCAGGGACGGTGCAAGTTTACAATCAACTTGGACAACCACTGTTCTCACAGCGCTTCGATGCGTTTCCAACGGAACCGTTGCTTATACCGCTTAATGGAATGCAGGATGGTTTGTACCGCTTAACTGTTTTTCCTGAAAACAGGAAGACCATTACAAAATCATTCATGGTGAGCAAGCTCTAAGAATTTTCTTTCAGTTTCTCATCGTTTCAAATCTTTAGGGCGTGGGGGCATTTGGCTCCCACGTCCTTTTTTTTCATAGTGCCTGCCTGGCTTGCTTCCAAAGCCAAAACATTCACCAAATGGAACCCACCCGCCGAGTCCACACTAGCTGATATTTATCACCCAAAATCGATTTACCCATATAATAATGGGCATGCCAACCTTATTAACCTAAGTTGCGGATGCTGGTTGATAAGGGTTGATTTAGTTGATAAAGGTTGATATTTAGCAGCTTGGGGGTAAAATCAACCCTTATCAACCTCATAAACTCCATCAACCAGCTCAAGTCTTAAATTATCCGCAACTTGAATTTATTATTCAATTAGATGCTTATTTCTTTACCAACTTTCCGTGTTTGGCATGAATTATGCACTTTCTAAAGTCGGCCTTCCCCCCTCTTGTTCGAGTCTCACTTAAAAACAAATTTAATTTTTAACCTGCACCTTCTGGTGAGCATCTTACCCTGCTTGCCATACCCGTATTACGTGAGTTATTGAACAAACAAACGACACTGTGATGAGTACAAAACAAACACTAAATGGATTGAACCCTGACAATTCATTGCTTTTTCTAAGCAAAAACAGGGATTTCCACATCCTGCCCACTTTTCCCAAAAGAAATTGGACATTGCCTACAACATTGTTTGCAGGCTCACGCAATACAAGTAAGTCCTTGGTATTGTCCCTTTGCCTCGTCTTGGCTTCCATCGGTTTGATTCCAGTGGAGGCCATTGCCCAGTTTACAGCACTGACCAACGAAGCCCGTGTCAACACGACAGTGGCTGGTGACCAGTGGGGCTACTGGTGGTCTATCCGTACCATAGCTGTGCAACCTGATGGTGGCTATATCATCGTCTGGATTGACAACAATGGGCTTGATGGCAATGCACAAGGCATTTTCGGTCAACGCTTCGATGCCACTGGTGCTAAAGTTGGTCCTGAATTTCAGGTAAATACCACTACTTCAGGTAACCAGTTTTCCCCTACGATTGGCGCTGCCCCCGATGGCAGCTTTGTCGTGGGATGGGAAGGTCCCGGCAACGGAACGGATGTCTTCGGCCAACGTTTTGATAAAAATGGGGTAAAGGTTGGCACAGAGTTCTTGTTGAGCACCACCGTTGGTGGCAACCAGCGTTATCCTGAAATTCAGTTTTACCCGGACGGCACCTATGTCGCTGCTTTCGTGGATGGCTCCCAGACCGTATTGCAACGATTCAATACCGATGATAGAAGCATGGGCGTGGAGACCCGTATTAGTTCTGGTACGGGTGCCAACGTGGTAATGGATGCCTTAGTCATCATGCCCGACAATCGGGTACTGCAGTGCTGGACGAGCGGAAATGAGGTCTATGGTCAATTGTTCGACACTAATCTCCAGCCCATTGGCACGCAAACACGGCTCAACAACTACACAACCGGTACCCAACAATATGTCGTAGCCCGTGCTGACGGTTCGGGAAATATCTGGGCAGTTTGGGAAAGCGACGGGCAGGACGGCTCTGGCAATGGCGCTTATTGCAGAAGGTTTGACAGCAACTTGAACCCAATTGGCAATGAGTTTACCGTCAGTACCAGCACAGCAGGTGACCAATATGGTC
>JAHEAS010000513.1 GCA_024642645.1 Saprospirales bacterium
CATATATGGCGAGAAATGATTCTCATCAATATAATCCAAGTTTTTAGGCTCGGATGCCTTCTCATAAGCATCCATTATTAAAGGTGAAGGTATCATTTCATCTTCTTTTGCAATGATAAAAAGTTTGGGTATAGCGCCTATATTTGAAACATAAGCCACAGGCTCATATTCCAATTGCATTTCCAAACTCTTCAAAGTCACCATATTATCATAATTGGGGGCATAAACTTTGAAGCTCTCCACAAATTTCCACGCATTTGGGCTTGAAATAGCGCAGAAATCGTCTTCTTTGTCTGACACAACGGGTATCATGGCAGGTTTTTCACCCTTCACCCTTGCAAGTCGGTCAGCATTAAATTGCTGGGTTAAAAATTGCATGGTTGGTACCGGCGTATTCTTTACATAAAACCCACCGCTTATAAACGGCGTCATGGCCACCATACATTTAACCCTACTATCCAAGGCACTTGTGACGAGGGCATGGCCACCGGAATAACTTCCTCCCCATACGCCTATTCTTTCAGCATCAATTCCGTCGGTGGCCATAGCAAAAGTGATGGCATCCCGATAGGCTTGAACTTGGAGCCAAGGGTCCACTTCGCCCCGGGTTACACCCCCGCTTTCCCCAAAATTTGGGTAGTCGAAAAGCAAGGCGGCAAAGCCTTCCTTCGCAAAATTTTCCGCAAAGAATTGGTAATTGCACTCTTTGACCCCAGAAAAACCGGGTGCCATGACGATGGCTGGCAATAACATATTGTTGGCCTGAGCAGGCTTGAACAACCAACCTTTTACCTGATAGTTGCTTGAAAAAAAAGAGATATCCAGCCTTTCAATTGCGACGCCACCCGATTTCTTATTCACAATACAATTTGAGTCATGGGTAATTGACAACAACATTAGCAAGCTGAATAATATTGATTTCATAGCACAGACTTTATTGGGTTGTACTGTTTTTATATACTCGCAATTGAAGCTAATTTCGCCTTTAAGTGAGTGTATTACGAACAAGGATTTTATAGCCCATCATCGTCGTTATCAGCAGTTTTTCGAGGTAAACAGGGTTCAACATTATAGCAATTTAACCTATTTCACCAGCGTCACATCACCCTTGTACAGCCGCCTTGTTCCGTCCTTGAACTCAATATCCGCCAAGTAAATAAACACGGATACGTCCAGCTTTTCGCCCCGGTGCGTGCCGTCCCAACCGTACTCAATGGCATCTGGCTGAATGTGGTAAATCTCGTACAATGATTCGCCCCAGCGGGAAAAAACAAGGAACGAGTGGATTTCCTTCACGCTGCGTCCATCACTGAACACCATGAATACATCGTTGATACCATCATCATTTGGGCTGAAACTATTCGGGATATAAACCTTCCCTTTGCCCACCTCCACCACCACTGAGGCCGACGCTGTGCAGCCGCCAAAATCGGTGACCGTTAGTGTATAGGTGGTTTGCGTAAGCGGAGAGGCAGTCGGTTTCGGGCAGTCCAAGCAACTGAGCGTGGGGTCATCCAGCCAAGAAAATACCAAACCGCTGGGTGGGTTAACCGACGGGTTCAGCACCACTGATTCACCCAAGTGGATGCTGAGGTCGTTGGCAAAACTAACCGAAACATTGTTCACAAAAACCAACGTCACGGTGTGCGTGGAGTCACAGCCGTTGCTGCCCATAAAGGTTTGTGAGTACTCACCTTCCGCAGTGGCCGGCTGACCGAAGATGGTCGCTGTGCCACCCTCACAGATTTGTATTTGCTCGCTTGTGCTCACCGTAGGGATGGATGGCAAGGCCGTCACGGTCACGATGGAATCACAGCCGTTTTGGGAAGTGAAAGTAAAGTTCTGGCTAGTACCGGGTTGGAGGGTCTGGCCGTTGTAAACGAGCGGCTCGCCAGCGCAGCCTTGCAGCGTGACGGAGCCGGTAAGCACGGGGAGTTCTTGCACCATTACGGTCACGACGGAATCGCAACCCTGCCAAGTGGTGAGCGTCACGACCGTGGTACTGCCCGGTTGGAGCGTTTGGCCGTTGTAGGTCACAGTGCTGCCAGTGCAAGCTTGCAGGTTCAGTGCGGAACTTTGCGGCAGCAACTCAAATACCGTTACAGTCACAGTGCTGTCGCAACCATTTTGCGCAGCAAAAACAAACGGCGTCACACTGCCCGGTGCCAATTGCTGGCCATTGTAACTAGCGGTACTGCCCGTGCAGGCAGATAATGTAAGGCTGCTGCTGCTGGTTGGGAGCGCTTGAACGACGACGGTCACGGTGCTGTCGCAACCGTTTTGCGCAGTAAGCACAAACGGCGTGATGCTACCCAGCGCAAGCTGTTGTCCATTATAAGTGACGGTACTGCCAGGGCAGGCCGCCAAAACCAGGTTACTAAAGAGCGGGGGCGAAGCGACCACGGTGACGGTCACGGTGCTGTCACAACCATTTTGTGCCGTTAGCACAAATGGGGTCATTGTACCCGCCGCAAGCGACTGGCCATTGTAGGTGGCCGTGCTGCCGGGGCAGGTAGTCAGTGTGAGCGAAGAACTGAATGTTTGCAACGCAGTCACGGTGACGGTCACGGTGCTGTCGCAACCTTGCGAAGCGACAAAATCAAACTGCGTGACGCTGCCGGGTGCGAGCGATTGGCCGTTATAGTTCACGGTCGTGCCGGGGCAGGTGGTCAGTGCTAGTGAAGTCTGGTAGCCCTGTACCTCGTTTACCACTACATTCACAACAGAGTCGCAGCCGTTGGCGGCGGTGAAGGTGAAATTGAGGTCGGTGCCCGGTGGCAAGTTGGTCCCGTTGTAGTTGACGGTGTTCCCCTGACAGGTCTCCAGCACGAGCGAGTCCGAGTAGGTTTGGAGAGCTGTCACGGTTACCGTCACCAGCGAATCGCAACCGAAAAAAGAGGTGTAGGTAAAATCCATCATGCTGCCCGGTTGCAGGTTTTGTCCGTTGTAAAATACGGTTTCACCTTGGCAGGCGGACAGGTTGACACTGGTGTTTGGCACCAGAATTTCCTCCACGGTGATGGTCACTGTGCTGTCGCAACCATTTTGCGAAGCAAGCACAACGGGCGTCACACTGCCCGGTTGGAGGGTCATTCCGGCGTAGCTGATGGGCGTTCCGGTGCAGGTCGGGATGGTCAAGTCACTAGCATAAGTGAGCAATTCCACCACGGTCACCGTCACTACGGAGTCGCAGCCAGCGGCAGTGGTGAAGTTGAAATCGGTGATACTGCCGGGTTGCAGGGTTTGTCCATTGTAGCTCACCGTTGTTCCCGTGCAGGCATTGAAGCTCAAGTTTTGCTGAAAAGCAGCCACCTCCGACACGTTCACGGTCATGATGCTGTCGCAACCAGCGGTGGTCGTGAAGGTGAAATCAGTGGAAGTATTGGGCTGGAGTTGCTGCCCATTGTAGCCGATGGTGGTGCCGGGGCAAGCCTGATAATTCAGGGTGTCGGTCAGCACGGGAAGTTCCGTCACGGTGACGGTTACCACTGAGTCGCAGCCATTGAAAGCAGTGAGTGTAAACGGCGTGACCGTGCTGGGTTGGAGTTGGACGCCATTGTAGGTAACGGTAGTGCCGGTGCAGGTTTTGAGGGTTTTGTTGCTGGCGTATTTGGGCAGTGTTTGTACGGTAACATGCACGGTGCTGTCGCAACCGTTTGCCGCTG
>JAHEAS010000514.1 GCA_024642645.1 Saprospirales bacterium
CCGATGAAGACAATTTTGATTTGCCTTTCCATGCTTTGCAGCCTTTCCATTTCTGCCCAAACCATAGACCTAGGCAACTCCTCCACCTATGCCGTTGTCGTCGGCATATCCGACTACCAGGACGAGGACATCCCCGACCTGCGCTTCGCCGACAAGGATGCCGAGGCCTTCGCCAACCTCCTGCGCTCCCCCGCTGGCGGTTTGCTCGACGGCGACCACCTCAAACTGCTGACCAACGAGCAGGCAACGCTTGGCCAGGTGGATGCCGCCCTTTGGTGGCTCGTGGACGAGTGCAAGGAGGGCGACCACGCTGTCATTTACTTCTCCGGCCATGGTGATGTCGAACGCCGCTCCATCAGCCAGCCCGGGTTCCTTCTCTGCTGGGATGCTCCGGCACATGCATACACTGGCGGCGGAACATATTCCCTGTTCTTCCTAAAGGACATCGTCAGCACGCTTTCCGTGCAGAACAAGGCCAAGGTCATCGTCATCACCGACGCTTGCCGCTCCGGGAACCTGGCCGGAAGCTCCATCGGCGGGGCACAGGCCACCGCCGCTAACCTCGCCCAGTCGTTTGCCAACGAAGTGAAAATACTCTCCTGCCAGCCTAACGAGTACAGCATGGAGGGCGAACAGTGGGGCGGCGGGCACGGCGCCTTCACCTACAACCTCGTGGACGGCCTGTACGGAATGGCCGACGGCAACGGCGATCGCTCCGTCAACCTCATGGAAATCGGCCGGTACCTGCAGGACAAGGTCACCTCCGAAGTTGCCCCAGAATCCCAGGTCCCCATGACCGTCGGCAACTTCAAGGAAAACCTCTCCACCGTCTTCCCCGACCTGCTAGCCCAGATACAGCAGGGCAGGCAGGGGCAGATGCCCCAGTTCAAGGGCACCGACTCCAGGGGCATGGAGGACGAGGTGCTGGCCACGGTGGACACCACCGTCCGGCAGGTTTACCGCCTTTTCAAAAAATCGTTGAAGGACAAAATATTTTTGGAGCCCGCAACCGCCTGTGCCGATGCCTATTACGGACGGCTGATGCAGGAACCCAAAATGAAAAGGCTGCACAACAGCATGACCCGCAACTATGCCGCCGCCCTCCAGGATGATGCCCAGCAGATGCTGAACAAGTGGTTAAGTTTCGACAGTAAGGAAACGGGTATTACGAAAGTAAACCAAATCATCAAATACCACCACTATCCCCGCTACCTGGAAAGGGCTGCCGAACTGCTAGGGCCAAAACATTATATGTACCCCGTACTGCAGGCCCGCAAGCTCTACTTTGAGGGCTACCTGATGCACATAGACCGTAGGGAAGCTGACCGGGAACTGGGCGAGAAGATATTAGCCAAATACAGGGAAGCCCTCAAGTGGCAGCCCGGTTTGCCCAATGTTTATGTTTCCATGTCGAAGGTCTTTTTCTATCAAATGCTGGAAGCGGATTCTGCGGAGTACTATACTCACCATGCTATGGAGCTGGTGCCAACCTGGATAGGTCCCTATTCCATGCTGGCGTTCTCGTATCAAGATTGGACAGTTTTTCGCAATCTGGATAAGACCAAGCACTTTTTGGAACTGGCCGACCAGATAGACTCAACCGCTGCCCATACCAATCTCGAGCATTTGAACACCTGGGGCCTCTATTACTCGAATACCCATCAAAATGCAAAGGCAGAAGCGGTATTCAAAAATATGATACAACTGGATTCTACTTACTTGAATGCCTACGGCAACTTGGGGATAGTCTATTTTTATACTGGTCGGCATGCCGAAGCAGAAGTGGCCTATAAAAAATTCCTTGAACTGGATTCAACTGATTGGGTCACTAATACTAATCTTGGGATACTCTATAATTCCACCCAGAGGTATCGTGAGGCGGAGGAACATCTCAAAAAAGCACACAAACTGGACTCGACCAGTTTGTGGCCCCCAATGGTATTGGCTTGCGTGTATATTAAAATGGGCCGGTTTGAGGAGGCAGAAACCAAATTCAAGGAGGTTGTTGCACGGGACTCGATGTTTACTGCGGGTTTTATCAATGTTGGTATGGCATATTCAGACGTTGGAAAATATGAAGAAGCAGAACGTTTGTTAAAAAAAGCCATCCAGTTGGATTCCAACAATGCAGCTTTATACAACGAACTTGGACGTGTTTTTTTAGCAACACAGCGGTATGCGGAGGCGGAGAAACAATTCCTCAAAGCTTTAAGCTTAGACTCTCTTCATCCTCATTCTTATACCCATCTGGGCCTTGTATATGCCAAAACAGGCCGTTATGCGGAGGCGGAACAAGAGTTGGAAAAAGGCCTGAAAGTAAATCCTTCCTTTGAGAAAAGTATTTCGGTGAACTATGCTATTCTATATGCCTTGCAGGGCCAGTTGGACAAGGCTTTTGAATACTTGGAAAAAGCCTTTCAACAAGGCTATAAATACGACGATATTCATATTGACTTGGAAGGGGATTCCGGTCTCGCCAACCTCCGGGCGCAAAAGGAGCGCTGGGATGCGCTGATGAAGAAATACTTCCCTGATAAATTTAAAGATTAAGACCCGACCCTCCCGAGTGGTTAGTCAGCACTTCCATTCGAAGGGTTTATTTATCACTTTCACTAAAAAATTGAATCATGAAACAACAAGCAGCATTATTCATCACATGTTTTGTCTGTGTCAGTTGGCTATCCGCCCAGCGAAGCATTACCGGTATCGTTACCGACGGCACCGAACCGCTAATCGGCGCCACAGTGCTGGTGAAGGGGGGCACATCCGGCACCATCACCGACATAGATGGAACCTTCAGTTTACAAGTCCCGGAAGGGGCTACCGAACTCGTAATCTCCTTTACAGGATTTGAGTCGCAGACTGTCAGTATAGGAAACAGGTCTACTGTCAATGTTGAAATGGCAGCTGGGGTTTATATTGATGAAGTCGTCGTCGTTGGATATGGTTCAAAGAAACGAAGTGAACTCGTAGGTTCATCTGTTCAGGTCAAGTCCGATGAACTGGAGCAAATCCCAGTCACTTCCGTGGACCAAATCCTTCAGGGTAAAGTGGCCGGTCTTACCATCTCCGCAACTTCGGGCACACCCGGCTCTGCACAGAACATCCGTATCAGGGGCATCAGCTCCATTACGGCTGGCAATGAACCATTGTACGTGATTGATGGCGTTCCTATGAGCAACCCGGAATTTAATGGAAGCTATAATTCAGGATTAACTTCTTTGGCCAGCCTGAACGCCAATGACATTGCAAGCGTCACCGTACTCAAAGATGCATCAGCGACTGCGGTATATGGTGCCCGTGGCTCCAATGGCGTCATTGTCATTACTACCAAAAGGGGCAAGAGCGGGAAAACAAATATAACCCTGAATACATCGTATGGCATTTCAAACGATGCCATCGAAGGCCCAGTCATGCTGACTGCCGCTCAACGGGAAACCTTGTTTTACGAGTCCCTTTACAACACATATGGTGCAAGTGAAGGATTTGACTTGGCAGGCGCCAAAGCATATTACGAGGCCAACCCAAATGCGTTTGGCACTGCCTATACCGATTGGAATGAAGCAGGAAGACCGGAAGGGAATTGGGCGGACGTCATCACCAACAAAGATGCACCTCAAAGGGAAGTAAACCTCTCAGCATCT
>JAHEAS010000515.1 GCA_024642645.1 Saprospirales bacterium
AAAAATATAATGTGGTAAAGCTGTTTGCGAAACATATAGCCATGAGCTATCCTGTTGACAGCCAGTCATTTAACCGTCACTATATTTTATGCCGTCTTATTGTCAGTGATTAATTTTGGGAAGTATATTCCCGGGTTATGGTTTTTGCTGGAATTAAATACCCAATATATGGGCGATTAAACTTTACGCTTTGTCACTGCCCAAGTATTGAGCGAAGCGGCAGAACCCAACAAGGATTTCGGTACTTCGATGACCACGGACATGACGTTCGTGCCAGCAAAAGTGTCTGCGCCTGGGTTATCGAAACCTGTTTTGGTTCCGCCAAGTACGCCTTGGTAAGCCACGAGGTCAAAGAAAAACGGGTCGTCACGTGGGCCAGCAAAGACCTTGATGCCGTTTTTGTTGCCGATGGAAGCCGTGCTGCCATACCGGGTAATGTCTGTAGTCGTGACGGTTGCGTCCGTTTCCACCATGCCTGTTTTGCCAGTAACGGAAGGCTTTACGGGGCCGTAGGCGCTTACTTTTCCATTGTTGAAAACGGCTTGGATAACGAGGTCTTCCACGTAGTCGCCTGTGTTGTCAATGTTTACTTGAATCAGCACGTTCTCGTCAAAGGCAGCTGTAGCAGAAGCCGTTGGGTCAAGTAAACCTTGTGTGTTCACCACGAAAACCATGTTGCTCGGATTTTCCGGGCTTTGGAAAGCGTAGTAGTCGGTAATGTCAGAGCTGGTGTTGGCCACGCCCGGAGCGTCAATGTGGTCGGCGGCCAATACGATTCCGATGGAGGCCGAGAGGATTGCGATTGCTGTTAGCAGCAGATTCTTCTTTTTCATCTTAATTAATGATTTGATTAAACTGTTTGGGAACCAAGCTCAAGCGTTGAAAATATGTTTACCAAAACGGGTGATTTCATTTCCTACTCCTTGCGCTGTGTTTCCGATGCTGATGTAATTGATTAATTTGTTCTTCGGTATCATTTACGAGTACTGAAAGCAGTTTGGATCTCTGTGTTTAAGTTTTTTTAAAAAAAAATTAAACAAATCTCCTAGAAGCATTGAAAACATTAACCTTTTGGAGTCTGCCCGGATCCTTATTTTTGGCCAAAACAACAACTGGATGAATCCATATTATCAGCAAATCATCAACGACGTCGTAGAAAAAGCAGTCATAAAAAGACACAAAGGCTACGAACTTCCCGTCAAACAGCTCAAGAAAGAAGCAAGACATCTCCGTTTTGACATCAAGCGCGCTGTGAAGGACGTTTTTTACATCAGCATTGGGGTGACCGCCGCTGCCATTGGACTCAAAGGATTCTTGCTTCCAAACGCTTTTATAGATGGCGGCGTCACGGGAATCTCCCTGTTGGTAGAGGTGGTCACGGGCATTTCGCTGTCCATCCTGCTGCCGCTCATCAACCTGCCGTTCATCTTCATGGCTGCCAAAACCATGAGCCGAAAATTTGCCGTTAAAAGCATTGTGGCCATCTCCCTACTGGCCGTGGTGGTGCATTTCGTGCACCTACCCTCCATCACTGAGGACAAGCTGCTCATCGCCGTTTTCGGCGGTTTCTTCCTTGGCATGGGCATCGGCATGAGCATCCGGGGTGGAGCCGTCATTGACGGCACAGAGGTGCTCGCCGTCTGGCTCAGTCGCCGCACCAGCCTCACCGTCGGCGACATCATCCTCGGGTTCAACCTCATCATTTTTACCTTTGGCGCTTATGTTTTGTCAATGGAAGTGGCCATGTACGCCATCCTCACCTACCTCGCCGCCTCCAAAACCGTGGACTTTATCGTGGACGGCATCGAAGAATATATCGGCGTGACCATCATCTCGCCGCACCACGAGGAGGTGCGCTTGGCCATTATCGAGAAACTGGGCCGGGGTGTCACGGTTTACAGTGCCAAAGGCGGCTTCGCCAAACGTGGCTCTGAACTGAAACCGCAGGACGTGGTCTTCACCGTTGTCACTCGCCTTGAGTTGTCAAAACTGAAAACGGAAGTGGAGAAGGTGGACCCAACCGCTTTTATGGTGATGAACATGGTGAAGGATGCTAAGGGCGGGGTGATTAAGAAACGGCCTTTGGCGCATTGATGCTGTTTTTCATGTTAAAAAGGCATTTATTACCGTGTTTGATGCTGTTTTTTCTTTTACAAAAACATGTGAAGGACTGCAAGTGAAGGCAATTGGTGACTAAACACACCATCATCTTGGAAATGATGTATGATTTTTGCCTACCCTAATTTAAACACAACCACCTACATGCAACTAAAATCCACGATTCCCCTGCTTTTCCTGCTCCTATCCTTCTTCACGGGCTGCTCAGAACTGCCGCCATTGTCCGGCTCTATTTGGATGGACGCCAGCGACGAATGGAAGCCCATCGTTTACCTCATAGACCCCAAATCCCTAAACGGCATCGCAGGAAGTTTTGTCGGCGAGGTAATTGATTCAGCCATTGTGAAAGCTGATGGGAGCTTTGCTTTTGGCAAAATGCCAGATGCCCCCGAGCCAAGGCTGTTCGAGCTGGCCATCCAGCGAAAGGCCGAACCGCATTTCCCGAACCAATTGGAAAACGATGATGTGAGCACTTCCAATTATTTTCCGATTATTTGGCAAAACGAGCAGGTTATTAGTGTTAGGGCAGACCAAGCTCATTTCCAGCGGAGTTTTTCCATCGAAAAACCTTCCTCTGAAAACGAGGCCATGCTCCAATTGCGGGACATCCGGCAGGCCGCTTTCGATAAGTTTTTAGGTGGGAAAAAGGACGGAGAACCACATGACGAGTCCGCCCTGCTGGACGAGGAAGCGGCGAAGCTCGCCTTCCAAAAGCCCATCATGCAGTTTGCGGAGCAAACAAAATACCTGTTGCCCGCCCTTGTGGCCATCCGATGGGTGAGCGTGGAGGGGGATTACGAGCGGGTGCCGGAGTTCATCGTGGCACAGGCCGAACGCTGGCAAGCGGCTGCGCCCAACGACCCGTGGGTGCAGCAATTGGCAAAGAAAGGCGACCGCAAGTCGCTGCCCGTGCTGGTCGGTGATGTGCTGCCGGACTATGCCCTGCCCATGTTTTCGGGCGATTCTATGCAATTGAAGCAGTTATTGGGCAAACGGCTCACCATCCTCGACCTCTGGGCATCGTGGTGCGCCCCTTGCCGGAAGGAAAACCGCAACTACCTCGTGCCGCTCTGGGACAAATACTACACCGAGGGGTTTCAGATAATCGGTTATGCGTTGGATGCCAGTCGGGACACTTGGTCCACCGCCATCGAAAAGGACGGCGCCAACCGCTGGCCTCATGCCTCCGACCTCCAGGGCGACAATGCGGCCTTGTTCAAGGAGTTGCGTTTGACCTCAATTCCTGCCAATTTTATTTTGGATGAAAACGGAAAAGTGCTGGCGAAAAACCTGCACGGCGAGGAGTTGGTCAAATGGGTGGAGAAGTATTATGAGTGATGATTTACGACTGATGGAGCATGTTGTAAAACTAAAAAGATGAGAATCACCCTAGTGCCCCAATCGTAAATCGTCCCACAGGGATAAATCAGTCATAAATCATTTCATTTCCTTCGGTCTGATTGCCACCATATCCTTTTGTCCGCTTCGCAAAACGGTCAGTTCGACCATGCGGTTGATGGTGGTT
>JAHEAS010000024.1 GCA_024642645.1 Saprospirales bacterium
AAGTGGAGCTGCTCGCCGGTCATTCCGCAGAGCGTGACGGAGGCGCTAACCATTCTATTAGGGTGGCCGATGTGCCTGCTGACCGTAACCTTTGGTACGTCGGGCAAGGCGACCCAGCCACGGTCACAGTCCCCGACAACGGTGGTTTTTTGCTGCGTAGGGAAAGCGTTTTTGGCAGGGCGAACATCAGCATTATGGACAAATACAACCTTAGCGGCACCGTGCGCCGGGACGGCTCCAGTGCATTCCCAACTGACCAGCAATGGGGTACTTTCTACTCCTTGGGTGCGGCTTGGATTCTGTCTGAAGAAAGCTTCCTCAAGGATGTCAGTGTGTTGGATTACCTCAAATTGCGGGGCGGTTATGCGCTCCTTGGCAACGACAATATCTCCCGGATAGTGAACAACGAATTGGCAGCACTGCTGTCTGTCTCCAACACCGACCCCTACGGCTTCCCGAACGGGCTTCGGGGCGGTATCACCATTAACCAGTTGAAGGACGCAGCTGCGACTTGGGAGGAGACCAAGTCCATTGACGCCGGCTTGGAATTTGGCTTCGCTAAACACCTGACGGGCGAGTTGTCTTATTACAACAAGCTGACCAACGCCTACATCCGGGTGCCGACACCACCAGTGGTAGACCCCGACGGCATCCTTAGCCGTGCCGCCGATGTGCGCAACAAGGGCGTTGAGGTGAGCCTGAAATGGACTGATTTCACCTCGGCTGATTTTGGCTATCATGTCGGTTTCAACGCTACGTTTAACAAAAACAATGTGGAAAAAGTCGTGGGTGGCATTGATTTGAAAGATGGTGGCCTCGGCAACGGGGAAGTCACTACCTCCACGGTTGTTGGTCAACCAATTGGCAGTTTTTGGGTGTACCAAACGGACGGGCTATACCAAGATTCCAGCGAAATTGCGGATTCGCCACACTTCACGGGTACGTTGCCCGGCGACTTCCGTTACGTAGATTCCAACGGAGACGGGGTGCTTGACGAGCGTGACCGGGTTTTTGTCGGTTCTTACCAGCCCAAGGTTTTCTACGGCATCAGTGCAGGCGTAAATTGGAAAGCTATTGACTTTACCATTGATTGCTATGGCAATGCTGGCAACAAGGTTTACAACGGTAAAAAAGGTGTCCGTTTCGGTAACGACAGTGTCGAAGCCTCCCGTGTAGACCGTTGGACACCTACCAATACCGACACCAACGAACCTCGTGCTTCCAATAATATCCCCAAGCCTTCGACCTACTTTGTCGAGTCAGGCAGTTTCTTCCGTATCAACAACGTGACGCTGGGCTACACCATTCCGACGAAAGTTACTAGCCGTGCCAGCATAGGCAAGGCACGTGTCTTTGTTTCGGCGCAGAACCCAGTCATTCGCAAGAAGTTCACTGGTTTTACCCCTGAACTACCGGGCTCCAGTGCACTGAACAGCGGTATCGAGCTTGGAATTTATCCTTCCTTAGCCACGTATATGGTTGGGGTAAACATTGATTTCAATTAAACATTTTGGCCGCTTCGCAATTAGGTATCAAGTTTTGTGAAGCAACCGAATCAAAAAAATAATTTCAACATGAAGAATCTTTCATTTCCCATCATCCTTGTCGCTCTGCTGGCCATCATGGCCAGTCCCAGTTGCAAGAAGGACTGGCTTTCGCCAGCGCCTGAAAACACCTTGATTCAAACAGATTCGACTTTCCTCGATAAGGACAATGCTGAGAAGTTTGTCAACTCCTGCTACAACTGGACGATACAGTGGGGGCAGAGCGTATTCTCCTGGATTGGTATGAGCAGCATCACCTCCGACGACGCCGACAAGGGCAGTGACCCCGGTGACCTCGGTGCCGACAAAGACCAGATGGATGCGCTCAGCTATACGCCCACCAGTCTTTCCGTCTTGGAGGTTTGGGAGGCCAACTACACGGGGATTGGCCGCTGTAATCAGGCCATCGAGAACGTACCGAAATTCGTGGAAGCTGGCTTGGATGCTGCGTTGGCCAACCGACTAGTTGGCGAAGCCAAATTTTTACGGGCCTATTTCTACTTTAACCTCGTGCGTTTCTACGGCGACATTCCGAAAATCGCACGGGTGTACACCGGAGAGCAGGCCAGCCAGATTTACGATGACTACTCCAACAACCCAAAAGCGGAAATATATGCTTTGATAGAGGAGGACTTAATTGATGCCGCATCAAAGCTGCCTTTGAAGAGCGCCTACGCTGCCAAGGATCTTGGTAGGGCTACCAAAGGTGCAGCACAGGCACTGTTGGCTAAAGTTTATCTCTATGAGAAAAAATGGAATGATGCACTTGCTTCCGCCAACGACGTAATTAATTCTAGTGAATACGATTTGGAGCCCGATTATGCTATGATTTGGCGGCAATCTCAGGAGAATGGCACAGAATCCATTTTCGAAATTGAAGCCCAAAATGGTGCTGAAGGCTGGGGTATTGGGGGCTACTTCACTACCCAGGGTGCTCGGGGCAATGTGATAGACGGCTATAACGGCTGGGGATTTAATACCCCTTCTGACGACCTCGAAGCTGCTTATGAGGCTGGAGACGTGCGCAAGGCAGCCACTATCTACTACATTGGCCAAACCCTTTGGGATGGCGCAGTACTTGAATCGGCCTCCAATCCGAAGTACAATTACAAAGCCTACACCAGCCAAACGCAAGAGGACAACTACGACGCTTGGTCGACAGGCAAGAATATTCGGGTACTGCGCTTGGGCGAAGTATTGTTGATAAAGGCCGAAGCTGCCAACGAACTTGGTACTACCGCTGATGCAGTTTCAGCACTGAACAAAATCCGCACCCGGGCCGGATTGGCAAATACCACTGCTTCAGACCAAAATGGCCTGCGTACTGCCATCTACAAAGAGCGCCGGGTGGAAATGGCGATGGAACACGACCGTTGGTTCGACCTCGTTCGCACGGGTAGGGCTGGGCAGGTGATGCGGGCCCACGGCAAGAATTTCATTGATGGGAAAAACGAGGTTTTCCCGATTCCACAAAAGCACATTGACCTGAGTGCTGGGAAGTTGAAACAGAATGCAGGGTATTAGCGGGTGAGAGAGTGATAGGAGTGAGCGGGTGAGAGACTGTGTTTCTCACCCGCTTTTTTATTTTTTGAAAAATGATTTTGTGGTTGTTTGGGCATCAAATTTCAGCACTAAAAAATAAGGTCCTGTGGGCAAATTTGCCAATGAAACCTGCTCGCTGACGAATCCTGCCGAAAACTTTTTCTCTTCCAATATATTACGGAGCAAAACCCCCTGGGCATTGAAAACAGACAGTGAAACAGCTTGCGTTTTATCCAACACAAACTCCACCGTCAGCGCCTCGTCAGTTGGATTAGGAAAAACCAGCCAATCCAATCCTTCCTCCGTGCCCTCGGTTGTTGCACTTGCATCCGGTACAAATCCTATTGCATCCAGCGCAGGCTGAATCTCTGGGCTTGACATGAACAAATCCCAGAGCAGGCGGCTGCGGTAATTCTCAATCATGCAGATAATCGGCCCTTGGTCGATGGCGAGGGTGCTGCTGGCGTACCAGTTTTGGTCGAGGTTGAAGGCATCGAAAAAGCCCATTGGCCCCCACAGTTTTTCACCCTGAGTCCGGTAGAAATACTTGAGTGCTGCCATGCTTTCGACCGGGGTATAAGGCATGGACGAGAGTGCTGCTGTGGGCGTGATAGTGCCGTTGTCCCCCGGGCCAGTAGGTTCATGGGCGAGGTAGCCAACAAGCGGGTCGTCACTGGCCGTGAGTCCCCAACAGTCGGCAGAGTAGCCTTGATGCCCTTCCGGGTTAACGATGCAGTACTGTCGATTTATCAAGGAGTGGCGCTTGTTGTGGGTGTAGTAATTGGTGTATGGATCTTTGATGCCTCGTGGATCGAAACCCATATACGAATAGTGGGCAAAGAACAGTGGGCCGCCTTTCGCTGGCCCCACGTCCAGTTTGTAGCCATAATAGGTCTGACCATTGGTGTAATTGCCACCTGCCCAGCCCGTTTGCCAAAGGCTGGCAGGGACGGGGTGCGTCGGGGAGGCGATGGCTAGGAGGTAGATGATAAGTGCCTCGTTGTAGCCCCGAATCGGAAGGTTCATCTGCCAGCCGAAGTTTGGCGACCAGTGCCAGTAAAGCAAATTCGAGTTGTTTTTCCGGTACCAATCCCACTCCACGGCCTCCCAAAGTCCAGTGATTTTCTCCCGAAGCAACTGTTCGTCTGCCGTGGTTTGGTCGAAATACTGACGGGCGCAGAGCAGCCCCTCCATCAGGAAGGCTGTCTCGACGAGGTCGCCGCCATTGTCGTATTGGCTGAATGGGACTACTGTGCCAGTTGCACCATTCAACCAATGAGAAAATGCGCCATGAAAACGGTCGGCATTTTCCAAAAAACTTGTCATGGTTAGGAGTCTATCCAGAGCTTGCTGGCGGGTAATGTACCCCCGTTCTGCTGCCACTAACATGGCCATGACACCAAAGCCAGTGCCACCCGAAGTCACCACATCGCCGCTGGTATTGCGTTCCCGTGCCATTCCGCTCACCGGGTGGCCGAAGTCCCAGAAATAGCGAAAGGTGTACCGCTGCACCATGTCCATCAGCGCATCATCGGAGAGCGGGGCGACGGTGACGGCCACTGTGTCAGTGGTGGAAAGGATGTCGCCGTTGGTGGCGAGTGCCTCCACGAAATAGGAAAAATTGGCTGACTGCCCGCCGTTGAAGCCCGTGAAGTCCATGTAGTTGGTGGGGTAAATGATTTTCAATTGACTGAAATTCTGCCCCGTCGTGGAGCGCCAGATTTTATAAGAAAATGGCGTGGTGCCACTTGGTACAGGCCATGTCAGTTCCACGTGACTATCGAAGCCAGTGGCAGAAAGCATGAAGTTTTGGGAATTAGCAGCGAACCAGTTGCTGAGGCAAATAGTAGCAATCAAAAAGTATTTTCTGAGAAACATTTAATTGGATGCGTTTAGGAAGACCTTCGTTTTATCAGGAGTGAAGGTAGGGGATTTTTGATAAGTGGACACAAGGTGGCGCACCGCATTTGTTCAAATACGAGGCATGTCGGCCACTATTCAAGTTTTGTACAACTTAAAAAATGAACTTTATTAGGAGTGATTTCTATTTCAACTATCAACAAAAATCAATTCATTTTCCTTGTACCATTATTTGTTCAGTCAGTGACCCGTCCACAGTGGTGATTTGTACAAGGTAACTGCCGGCCGGGAATTGACCAGTATTAACCATCAGAGCATTGCTGCCAGTATTTAGTTGGAAAGGCTGACGCAAGACTATTTGGCCCAAAGGGCCAATAATTTCCAAGGTGCAATGGCCGGGTCGTGAAGTCTCGAATTCCGCTTTGAAATAGCCTTTGGCGGGGTTGGGTGATATTTTCAGATTGGCTAATGATACAGATTCGATTTTTGCGGAGCGAATAGGCGAAAACTGCTCGGTGCCATTTAAGTCAAGCATTCGTAAGCGGTAGTAATAGAAAGTGTTTGGAAGGATTTCTTCATCAAGATAAGTGTAGATTCCACCTCCTTTGCCACCAATCCAAGCTATTTTGGAGAAGTCCTTACCATTGGTAGAACGTTGGAGTTCATATCCCGAGAAGCTGATTTCATTCTGGCTTTCCCAGTGGGCCAAGATGTTTTTTTCGAAGGGTTTGACATCAAAAACCAACAGCTCCAATGGAAGGGGTTGAGATGGAATTCCATTGTTGTTGTAATTGTTGGGGGTGTCATAAGGCTGGTTGTTGTTGGCAGCCACGATTTTGAATTGCTGATTGTTCATCAGCGATGGGTTAAGGCTGATGCCAGCCAACTCGGTATCATCCAAAATTGGCAGCGTGATCCGCATCAAGTTCATAGCACTGACTGGCACTTCCGTATGGAACAAAGGTGATGGGTTAAAGCCCATAAAGTTGCCCTCCCAAGTGATGGCCAAAATTGAACTGCTATTGTTGACAACGTTGATGATATTGTATTTGTCAGCTCCTGAAAACTGTTCATTCAATAGGGCTAATTTCTCCACTAAGGCATTTGTAGCAATGTTTTCGCCAAAGGCTGCTGTGTTGTAGTTCAAATACACCTGACCCCGGATGTGGTAGGAGCCTGCTGAACTCATGTGCATTTGCACATCGAATTGGAAATTGGTTCCATTCAGTTGCGGATTAGCCAGCGTAAAAGTTGGGGTTTGCGATTGGATGAATTGGCCAATCAATAGAAAAATGAAAATGGATGCGATATTCTTCATGATAATTAATTCGATTTATGGAAGTTGAGTGCCAAGCCCCACATTCAATTTCCAAAATAGTTCGAGGTCTGTGTTTTGCACTTGTCCGTTCATGTTGAAATCTGCAGGCAAGTATCCTGAAAGACCAACTGTGGGTTTCCACACGTATTCAATGTCAGTATTTTGGACTTGACCATTATAGTCTGCATCACCCGTCCACATGGCCATCACGCCATTGATGTTCCGCTGTGCGTTAGTTCCCCAAGTGCCTGTACTAATTGAAGTGAAGTCCACCGTGGTTGGTGTGGCGGAAAGGGCCAGTGTTCCTGCTGTCATGATTCCCAAATGGTTCCGGTGGCGAATGACGAGGTAGTAATTGCCGGGCGGAACCAGTCGGAAGTCCACTGGGGAAGTGCCATCCATGTCCACCACATCACCATCTCGTTGGAGCAGGGCAGATCTAGTGTAAAGTACATTGGATGGCGACACAGGGTCACGCAACTCGACAAACAACCAGTCAGTGATGGCATCGTTGCCAGTGGTGCTGAAAGCAGAAGGGGGGCAAGACTCACCCCCGCCGCCATTTTTATGGTTGAAACTCAGCCCGGAGTATGGTTCAGTCGTAGGCAGCAGGTTGCTGCTGCGCAAGTTGTCCGTCATTGTTCCGCCGGTGTAGGGGCCTTCTAAAAAGACTTTTGGTCTTACTAAAACCTCACGTCCGTCGCCAATCGAGAACTGACTAAACGAGGTGATGTTGCTGCCTGAATTGAAAGTGATTTTTCCCACACCGGTTGGCGTGCCTTCTACCAGGTCAGCCAAGTCCAGGCTGCTGCCCCAGCTATTGCCGAATGCATTTGAACTTCTTTTGAAGAGGGTAAACATGCTTGGAGATGACTCGTGTATTTCATAAACAGTAGGCAAGTTGCCGAAAACGATGGAGTCCAGTGCCGTGAAATTTTGGTTTGAGCCGAAGTTGCGCACCACAAAATAAAGGCTGTCGGAGACGATGTTAGTGCCAATTGGCGTATTGTGAGGCGGCACATTGATTCGACTGACCAACAGTTCACCATTTGGAAATGTAGGCCCGGAAGGTTTGAAACCCATTTTTACGCCAGTATTACCGAAGGTGTAAACACCACCTGAACTGACCGTTGTGCGATTGCTTATACCACCACCGACGGGGGCTGAAGAAGTACTTCGGGTCAAGCTGGTGCTGTTCATGGTGGCGTGGTTGAGGTTTCCAGTTTTGTCATACGCCTTGCCACTGTCCTCATCAAACTGGAGATAGACCTTGAGATTTGTGTCTGTTGATAGGATATCCTCCTTGGTCAAGTGCATCAGTTCCCTGACCTCGCTTTGAGAAAGTGCTCGGTTCCAAATGCAGACTTCGTCAATATCGCCCTTGTAAGTTCTGGAGCTGCTATTAGGGTCATTGCCAATGCGGATGGGGCTGTCAAAGGCTTCAGGATTATGGGTCGCAGTATTGACGTAGGGCACTCCGTTGAGGTAGATGGTTGCCCTGGTCGGTTCCACCACTAGCGCCACGTGCGTCCATTCATTGGCTGGCGCAATAGCCCCACTGCTCCAGCCCCACTGTCCCCCGTCCCAGTGGTAGCGCACTTCGTTGTTTGTCTTCATGTGGATCCCTGAGGTAGTAGAACCACCTCTGGAAAAAATCACACCGGCATTGTCGTTTTGAAGGCCGTTTGGTTTTATCCAAGCTGTGGCTGTAAAAGTATTTGTATTTAAGTTGAGGGTTGGCACCACAGCGTAGTTGCCACTTCCTCCTGGCAAAGTGAGCGACTTTCCTGGGATGGTATCAGCTTCGCAAACCCGGCCAGGATCCACTGCGTCAAAGTAGGGAGCGCCATTGCTGAGCGTGATTTGGTTGCTGCCTAGTACAGTGCTGTTTCGGTTGAACCTGAGCGTGTTTCCTGTCTTTTTTATTCCTTTAGCCTTGGTGTCCCAAGTAGCACCTTCGCCATTTTCGCTGCGCAAATGCAGCACAGCGGTACTGGCATTGCCAATCCCCGCCGCAAAGCCGGCATCAGTTGGCGTCAGTTCGAGGGAATCGAGTGGGGGGAAGCTGCCACCGCCACCATAAAGGTTGAAAATCCAATAATTCTCCGGGAAATCGTTGGAGTTGGGTTGGGCATCAGGTGCAATGTTCAGCCGACTAGCAACGAGGGTGCCGCTTGGCGAGTCGCAATCGGACATCCAGATTTTTGCGCCAGCATTGGTGAAATTATAGGTGTAAGTCCCGCTGGTGAGTTGGATGGTTTGTGAAACACCACCGCCAACTGGTGCTGTGCTAGTCGTGAGGGTTGCGCCCCCGGCAATGTTACCGTGGTACTTCCCTGATTTGTCCATCACCTTTGTACCTCCTATCAGTTCATTGAACTGCCAGTATCCGATGAGGTCGGGGTCAGCAGCGATGATATCTTCTTTGGTGATATGTCGCAGGCTTCGGACTTCAGCTTCCGTCAAAGACCTACGCCACATGGTCACTTCATCAATGTCGCCTTTAAAATAGTGGTCGTAATGCCCTTTGCCGAAGTGAATGCTGGGGATTTGACCAGGGTTGAGCGTCTTGACATGCTTGTATTTCTGGCCGTTCAAGTACATGATGGCGCTATCAGGCGTAATGACGAGCGCCACATAGCTCCACTCATCCAGGGGGACGGTAATGCCACTGTTGCTTCCCCAGTTGGAAGCATTGCCCGGCCATTTGTACCAGAGCTTTGAGCCGTAATAATCGAAAATCAAGCCTTCTGTGTCATCGCAATGGGCACACCAATCGCCACTGCTGAACAGTGCTGCAAATGACTGTTGTGTGCCATTCGGTTTCCACCAGCCAGTCACTGTGAAGTTGGTCAGGTTGGTCAGGTTGGCAGATTGAGAAATGAAATAATCTCCGTTGGCAGCGGTGTGCAGCACCTTGCCGGGAATGGTGTCAGGCTCGCAAAAGCTGTTTACTTTCACCATGTCTGCAATCGTTTTCGTGTCTGAGTTTGGGCCTTCTGTGACGGTAAGTGCCACAGTGTAATTGCCATTCATGCCGAAAACAACTTTTGGGTTGCGGACCGTCAGGCTGCTAACATATTGCGGAGCAGGTGTGATACTCCAGGAGTATGTGGCACTGCCACTTGCAATGGAATAACTATCGAATTGAATGGTGTCACGGCTACAGTAAATGCTATCAGTCAAGGTTATTGGTTGCGCAATTGGCAAGCTGCTAACTGCCAATGATGTTTCCCAAATACCTTGACCATATGTCGCCATGCGGAGTTTCCCGTCTCGGTAAAACGGTTGGAATTTGAAGGAGCGCGGCCGGGTAGGCAAGCCGCTGCTCATGTTGACCCAAGTCGAGCCATCGAAATAAAAAACATTATTGTTGGTGGCCAAGTAAACCGTGCTTGTGGTGCCACCTTGGAAATAGATGTCAATTGGGTGTTCGCCATCTAATGCGGAGGTGCTCATGTTCTGCCATGCTGTGCCGTTGCTGATGAGGAGATAGACTTTTTGGCCGTTGGAAGCATCATTGGAGGCCACCCATAGCTCATTTTCGTCACTGGGGTTTAACGTGATTTCGAGTTTGTTCCGGTTACTGGCAGGTACATTGGGGAGTTGTGACCAATTAACTCCACCGTCAGTGGATCGCCATATTTGACGAGCATTGATGCCATTGGGCTTAAACACGACATAAATATAGTTGGGGTTCTTGCGGGAAATTTCGATTTCAAGCGTCCTGCCCCCACTACCAAAATTTTTCAGGGATTGGAAAGAAAGCCCTGCATCTCTTGATTTCCAGATGTTGCTGCCTTCGCCCATGTAAAAGTGGTTGGCGTAGCGTGGGTCAAAGTAGAGGCCACTTGAATTGCTCTCGGCGTAGCTTTCGTTCGGGATAAGTGGCAAATAGCCATAGGTTGTATAGTTTTGTCCGATGGCATCCGGAATGCTCCGCACGGCTGTACCCCCTGACCAACTTTGGTTGAAAAACGCTTTCCGCTCCATCGGGTGTACATAACCAGTGGATTCTTCCACACCACCTAGTTTCATTGTTTCACCGACATTGTAGGTCTGAAAATAGCCACTATTTCCAGTGTGATAGCGCCCACCCACGAGTATGTCTTCATTCCATCCTGCCCCAAAACCCCAGTAGTCGCTACCGGCAATGCCATATTTTCTTGATTCGAAAGTCTGGAGGTTATCGCTGGAATATTCAATGCCGCCATCGTTGGCCACCCAGACTTCGGTTCCATTTACTTCAATATCCTGAATGTCAGCGTGAACGTGGTCGAGGCGAATAGACTCGGCTGCGCCAATGGCAATAAAGCTAGTGCCACCGTCACTGCTTTCAGAAAGCCGGATGGTGCCAATCCACATGAGGTCTGCATTGAGCTGAGAGACCTCAAAGTCGAAATTGTAAAAGCCCTGGTGATAGCCATCGGAATAGGCGGCCACGTTCCAGGGCATGGTGTTGGCAGGCTGGTAGGGGCCGCCATATTGTCCGGCAGGCACAGTCCAGGTTTCGCCTCTGTTGTTGCTCCGCAATACCCCAATCCAACCATTGTCACCTGCCTTGCTGGCGCCAATTAGGGCCACATAAACACGGTCGGGGTCATCTGCACTTAAGCCAATTTTACCACCATTCACTGAAGCATTTACGGGATCAGCAGGTGTATAATAGCCATTTGATTTCAAGTACCAGTTTGCTCCTGCGTTTGGAGACATGAAAAGTTCTGGACGCTTGAGGCCTGCGTTGTTTTTCAGCAAATAAACAGTATCCGCATCGGAAGTATGCCAATCCAAATCATAACAGGCATCAGCATAAATGGCCGAGCCCCAAGTGGCACCGGCATTTGTGGAAAGATAAAGGCCATTGGCGGCTGCGCAAAAAACGCTGTCAGGGTTGGAAGGCCGGTATTTGATTTCATAACCAAGGGCGCCGAGCAGTGTCACTTCTGACCAAGTTGCGCCCCCATCGGTAGTTCGGTAGATTCGGTTGTTTGTGCTCACCATTACTACGTTGGGGTTGGTTGGGTGTATTTCAAGGCCGCCATACCCCCCCACGAAAGTTTCATTGAAAGAAGTAGGCGACCAAGTGAGACCATGGTTGATAGACTTGTAAATGGCGCCCGACTCTGTACCAGCATAAAGTATGTCAGGGTTGCTGTCAGACTGGTCCAGTGCATATACGTTACCTTGATGGGAATCTTTGGTCATCGTGCCGGCGATGTAAGTCTCGAACGGGCCGATACAGCTCCAAGGCAGTGCTCTTTCACCAGCCAAAGAACGCTTTTCAAGTTGGACTTCAGCGAGTCGGTCCTCTTGCTCTGGGGTCGGCTTTCGCAGAAAACCTTCGTCATTGCGATAGGGTGAGGCCCATTTCAGCCAGTGTTTGAAGTTCTGTATATGTTCTGTTTTCTTCCAGTCATGGGTGCGGTAGTATGTGTCATAAGCCTCCAGTACCTCGTAATAATTCGGGTCGGAACCATACATCATTACTGCCCAGTCGGGAGTGTTCTCATCAACGAGGGGGATGGTTTTGAACCATTCTGGATGAGGAACAACGGGGAAATACGAGTTTTGAGAAACTGCTTTTCCTGCGCAGAAAAGCAAGAGCACCAAAGGCCAGTACAGCTTTGTCATGTGTGGTATCATTTTCTATGCTTATTGTTTTGTTATTGGCCAAGGGTGGGGAACCATCCGCATCTGATGGTTGTGTTGGATGTCAAATATAGGTCATCAATTATTACTTGGTTCGTGTTTATGGTAAAAAATATGCAATTCCAGAACCCAAACGGACGGTGACGAACCCTTTTTGGGCTCATTGAAAGTGCTCCATAATAAAAAAGCCCGACCAACAGGTCGGGCTTTTTTGTTTTAGCTTCCGAAATCGTCGAAGGCAATGTTTTCCTCCGGAACGCCAAGGTCGGTGAGCATCTTCTGCACGGCCGACAGCATGAGCGGTGGACCGCAGAGGTAGTATTCTATTTCTTCTGGCTCTGGGTGGTTTTTGAGGTAGTTCTCCAAAACCACTTGGTGGATGAATCCAACTGGGCCAGTCCAGTTGTCTTCTGGTGAAGGCTCGCTGAGGGCGATATGGTACTCGAAGTTTGGGTATTCCTTTTCGATTTCCCGAAAATCTTCCGTGTAAAACAACTCCCGGACAGAGCGGCCACCATACCAGTAACTCACCTTACGGTCACGAGTCTTTTCTGTGTGGAAAATATGGAAGATATGCGAACGCAGCGGCGCCATACCTGCTCCACCACCAATGTACAGCATTTCCCGCTTGGTGTGCTTGATGTGGAACTCGCCGTATGGGCCAGAAATCACCACCTTGTCGCCGGGATTCCGGGTGAAGACGTAGCTGGAGCAAATACCGGGGTTAACGTTCATCCAGGTCTTTGCCGCACGATCCCAGGGTGGGGTAGCGATACGGATGTTGAGCATGATACGGTTGCCTTCGGCAGGGTGGTTCGCCATGGAGTAGGCCCGGAAGATTGGCTCCGGGTTTTTCATCTTGAGTGGCCAGAGGTTGAACTTGTCCCACTCTGGGCGGTATTCGTCCGCTTGTTTGCCCATGCGGGGGTGCGCCGTAATGTCAATATCTTTGAAGTTTACTTCAATTTCTGGCACATCAATCTGGATATAACCGCCAGATTCGAAGTCGAGGTTTTCACCCTCCGGAAGTTTTACCACAAATTCTTTGATGAAAGTGGCTACGTTGTAGTTGGACTCCACTTCGCATTCCCATTTTTTGATACCAAATACTTCCTCTGGCACTCGGATGTCCATGTCGGAGCGCACCTTTACTTGGCAGGCGAGGCGCATGTGCTCGGCAGCTTGTTTGCGGCTGAGGTGATTCATTTCGGTAGGCAAAACATCGCCTCCGCCAGAGTCCACGTGGCATTTACACATGGCACAAGTTCCGCCACCGCCACAGGCAGAAGGCAAGAACATGTTCTTGTTGGACAGTGCCGTGAGCAATGAGCCGCCCGGTTGTACGATTAGCGGGTTTTCGGTGTCGCCATTGACGATAATTTTGACATCGCCTTGTGGTACCAGTTTTTTCTGGGCGATAATCAAGCCGAAGGTCAGTACAAGGATGACCGCTGTAAAGGCCACCGCACCCCAAAGGACGAACATTAAGTCAAATAGAAAAATCATAGTTCAATTGAAAATTGACAACTGAAGATGGAGAATAGGGCATTGATATTTTTCAACTATCGATTCTCCATTTTCAATTAATGATGCTGCATGTAATTGCCAGGATTGATACCCATCAGGCTCATAAAGGCGATGCCCATGAGCCCTGTGAGGATAAAGGCGATGCCCAAGCCTCGCAGGGCTGGTGGCACGGCACTGTACCTGATTTTTTCCCGAATGGCAGCCATCACCACGATGGCAAGCATGAATCCGACCCCTGATCCAAACCCAAAAGTAGTGGCTTGGCCGATGCTGTATTCCCTTGCTACCATAAACAGTGCGCCACCTAGAATGGAGCAGTTCACAGTGATGA
>JAHEAS010000516.1 GCA_024642645.1 Saprospirales bacterium
AGCACTTGAATATGTTTCACCGGGCCGTATTTAAGGAGGCATTGTCGGGTATGAACTATTTCCGGGTAAGGCTCTTTTTGCCGACAGGCAAAAACATCTTTTCCCAAATAGCGGCCCTCGATTTCACAGGTCATGAAGGCTTCGTGCTGGCCCCGAACCCCAGTGCTGGGCGCGTGCGTATCCCGATGAAATCGTTGGCGGGCAAGGAGATGGACTTGGTAGTGTCCAACCCATTGGGCGTGGAGGTGCATCGACAGTATTTCGAGGAGATGCCAAACAAGACGCTAGAACTTGACTTCGTAGCCAAAGGCTTGAAGGATGGGATTTACACTGTTTCGTTGGTATATCTTGGCCGGGCGTTTACTCATCGATTGGTATTGACAGGCACGCCGGGAAGCATTTATCAGGGCAATTAAAACTTGAAAATTGGTTCGAGGTGTGGATAAAACAGCGCCTGACAAAAAATGGCATCCTTATTTTCATAGGGATGCCATTTTTTTATCAGACCAGCGCAGATGGGTATTTTCAGTATTGCACATGCCCTTGAAAACCAAGCTTTTGCGAAAATGCATTAGCGGCTATACCTGAAAAAATATTTCTTATTGGAAACTATCTGATTGTGTATTGACCTCAATAAGCACTACTTGAAAATGTCGTTATTTAATTATTATTCTAAAAAAAATCTGAACGTTATTGTTAAATCAATGTGTCCTCCTATCTTTGGCGCTATTACCTTTAACCAGTTACCACATTTGATGAACACAAAGAATCCCCCTTGCCTAAACGGCGAAAAAGTCGAGTTGGCTACAAATCTGTTGCGTGTTTTCAACCACAAGCACCGTTTTGCCATCGTCAACAAATTGCTTGACAAAGGCGGAATGGATACTTCCAAATTGGCAGCATCCCTTCGTTTGCAGGAATCCTATATTTTGGAACACATCCAAGTACTGCAGCGCACGGGTTTAGTACAATCGATTGACGTACTGGATGGCGTGAAATTCGTGGCAAACAAGCGGGCCATTCGCAAAGTGAATGAGGCCTTGCGCAGCTTCTCGCAAAATTAAGGTCAGCTTTCCCTTCTTTCCCTACTTCTATTTTGGTAAAAATTTGGCGACCTGATGAAAAATTCACAACGCTTTGAGCCGATTGTGAAAGTCGTCTTTAGTTTGTACTAAGGTCGGCAAGCGTAATTATTACGGGCGCATGTGAGCCCGTGTGCACGGCATTGGAATTTCCCTTTCGCACGGTTACCTGTTTTGTCACACAGTTGATAAGGCGCTGGTAATCCCTACAAACTGGACAGGTGAAAATAATCCAATCACCTTCTTTGTGGCCTATACATTGGTGTTCAGCCTCGTGATTTTGAGTTGAAGTTTGGCGTCTCATAGTCGGTGCTCCTGCAAAAATTGATTTGTTCCTGCTTGGGGAGAAAAGGCACAGGACAATAATGATGTATGTGCGCAACACATCAAGCAAATAGTCTGCCACTACTGGCAATGCTGTACAATTATTCCGTTAAAGGAGGGTTTCTCGGCAAATAATATTCAATCATCAACAGTTGAGTGCGCCGCAAACACTAATGGTCTGCCCTGAAACATAGGCTGACATATCGGACCCAAGGAATACACATACGTTGGCAACTTCCTCGCCTTTGCCGAAGCGTTTCATCGGGATGCTGGCGAAATATGCCTCCTTGGTTTTCTCGTCCAGTGCTTCCGTCATTTCTGTTTCGATGAAGCCCGGAGCGATTGCATTGCAACGGATGCTGCGTGAGCCTACTTCCTTTGCAACCGATTTTGTGAAACCAAAAATGCCCGCTTTCGATGCTGCATAGTTGGCCTGCCCGGCGTTGCCAGTTACGCCCACAATGCTGCTCATGTTGATGATGGAGCCCGATTTTGCTTTAAGCATCGGCCTCAGCACATGTTTGGTGAGGTTGAAAACAGATTTCAAATTGGTGTTGATGACCTCATCCCATTGCTCCTCGGTCATACGGAGCATTAGGTTGTCGCGGGTGATGCCCGCATTGTTTACGAGGATGTCAATTTTCCCGAAGTCACGCAGCACGTCTCCTACGAGCGTTTCTGCTTGCGCAAAATCGGCGGCATTTGAGCAGTAGGCCTGGACCTGCACACCATATTGATTGGTTAATTCCGCTGCCAAAGCATTGGCTTTTTCGGAGGAAGAAAGATAGGTGAAAGCCACGTTTGCACCTTCTTCTACCATCCGGCGAACTATGGCTGCGCCAATGCCCCTTGAACCGCCCGTGACGAGGGCAACTTTTCCTGCTAATATTTTCATGTTGCTTTTTGTTTTGAAATATTGGCGTGAAGGTAAAAAAATCCAACCGCCATCCCCCTGCTTGACTTTTGAAAATTTCCATCCGAACAATAAAACAATCCAACGGTGTCAGCAATCCTTAACAGATAGCAAAACCTTGCAACGCTTGACTTACCTTTGCGTTTTGTTTGAAAAAACAATGCTTTTGGTCGTGAAAAAGTTAGACAAACTCCTAATTACGTCATTTGTACCGCCGTTTATCGTGACGTTTTTCATCGCACTCTTTGTGTTTGTGATGCAAACGCTATGGCTATACATTGACGATATTGCAGGAAAAGGCGTCGGTTTTTTCCTGCTAACGGAGCTGGTCGGGTACTTGTCGGTGAGCATGATTCCGTTATCGCTACCCGTGGCAGTGCTCATTTCATCGGTGATGGTATTGGGGAACTTGGCAGAACGATATGAGCTATCGAGCATGAAGTCGGCAGGAGTTTCTCTGTGGCGGACTATGCGGCCATTGATGGTCATAACGGGTCTAGTTGGCGTTTTTTCATTTTTTTGTTCCAATTATTTCATCCCTGTTTCCAACCTAAAATTCAAGTCCCGCCTCTACGATATCCGGCAACAAAAACCTGCCCTTAGCCTGGAGGAAAGCCTGTTCAACCAAGATTTTCAAGGCTTCTCCATCCGTATTGGTGATAAACTACCCGACAACAGTACCATCAAGGATGTGCTGCTTTACGACAATGCCGAGGCCAGTCAATCCCGCCTATCCATGGTAGCAGCGGACAGTGGCAGGATGTACGGCTCAGAAGACCACAAGTACTTTGTGATGCAACTCTACGATGGCCAGCAAATTTCAGAGCCAAAACCCATCATCAAAGGGGGCAAGCGCAGTTTCCCGATGATGCGTTCTACTTTTCAATCATGGACGAAAGTCTTTGACCTCGACCAGTTCGAACTGGACAGAACGGACGAAAACCTCTTCAAGTCGCATCATACTATGCTGAGCAACCGCCAATTATTGGTCGCCATCGATTCGATTGACAAGGAAATATTGGAAAAATCCAAACGAATGGCGGAAAGCAACACCAGGCATTTTTTCTTTCTCAACAAAATGGTGCAAGAGAAAAACAGAGAAAAACTGAAATTGGAAGCCGAAGAAAAAAGGGCAAATACGGACTCGCTGAACACGTCAAAAAAGCAACCTGACACTGTCAAAACGGCTACTCCAAAAAAAGCCACCCCAGACTCAATTGCAACAAAAAAGCCGACCATCAAACAAATCGTAAAGACGCCAAGTGCCCCAAGCGTCAAACCAAAAAAAAACAGCACTCCGAGCCCCCCT
>JAHEAS010000517.1 GCA_024642645.1 Saprospirales bacterium
GCAATTCGGTTGGCATCGTTGGAGGTCTGCTGGTCGCCCTCGATAACGAAGCAGGGAACTTCGGCACCAAGGTCTTGGAGCGTGCGTTCGAGCAGTGCTGTTTTCCCACTTCCCGGCGAGCTGACGAGGTTGACGGCGAGGATGTTTTTAGCTTCAAAGAACCCCCGATTGCGTTCGGCCAGCAGGTTGTTTTTACCCAGAATATCCTGTTCGATTTGCAGCACGGTCTTGCCGGGTTGGTATTTTGCCGCAGGCGCATGAACGTGGTCGTGATGGTGGTGCACATGGTCGTGACGGCCGTGGTGGAAATGCTCATGCTCGTGGGCATGTTCCGCACTTATTTTCTTGATGGTTACCGCTTCGCCGGGTTGGCCGCAGCCGCAGATTCCGCACATGATATTGGTGATTGAATTAGTGTATTAGTTTACGAAACCGTCAAAGCCTTGACACTCAGCTCTTTGCCCTTTAATATCTCGCTGAAATAGGAGCCGCAACTGGGGCAGGCATCATACAACACCTGCATATCGAAGGCCGTGTCGCATTCACTGCACCTCGCCCTCCCACCGATGCGGTGGATATACCGTTCCGCTTTTTCCAGAACAGAATGGCTCACGCCTACCTCCCACGCAAAATCCAACGCCGAGAACTCTATGCCTGCCAACTCCCCGATTTCCAACTCGATGGAATCCACCCGTTGTGCGCTTGCCTTTTGCACTTCGACTTCGGCAATTTCGACGATGCTAGCGATGATGGAAAGTTCGTGCATAATGACAGATTCATTTTTTGAAATAGTTGTTAGGCAACTACCTGCCAACCGTCCACCCTTTTTTCCGACGGAAAAGAATAATCGCTGTAAGAACCACGCCCGCTGCAATCGGCAGCCCATGTTCCGGTGTGCCAACAAAGTGCATCAATGAATTGGGGTTAAAAATCCCATGCCCCTCATGGGCAGTGGCGATGAGTGGCACAATCGACAAAAAAAGGGGAAGCCATTTTTTCATGTCATTTCATTTTGGTGAAAAATTGGTGAAAATATGAGGACGAAGTTAGAAATGACCAAAGTCGTAGGAGATGATATTTCTCACGCCGAATAAATGAGAAATGTCATCAAATAATAAAGGTTCAATTAGATAAATTTGGCAATGTTTTCAAAATGATATTCTGCCAATCTTTCACCAACCAAAATGTGAAGACATGACGACAATACCCACCCGCCGTCCCACCTACTACGAAGAAATTCGACAAAATGGCTATTCCCGCAGGGACTTCATGAAGTTCTGCTCCATCATCGGAGCCTACCTCGGCTTAGAGGCAAGCGGTGTGGCACAAGTCGCCAATGCCCTGCAAAAGAACAGCCGAGTGCCCGTCATCTGGCTGCACTTTCAGGAGTGCACCTGCTGCAGTGAGAGCTTCATCCGCTCCTCGCACCCCATCGTAGCGGATATCCTTTTGGATAAAATCTCCTTGGATTACACCGAAACACTGATGGCGGCCAGTGGTCACCAGGCCGAGGCTGCCAAAGCAAAGACCATGAAAGACCATTACGGGGAGTACATTCTCTGTGTGGAAGGTTCTGTGCCGACGGCGGAGGACGGCGTTTATTGCTGCATCGGCGGCAAGTCGGCGATGCAGGTACTGGAAGAGGCCGCCGCTGGCGCCAAAGCCATCATCGCATGGGGAAGCTGCGCCTGCAACGGCTGTGTACAAGCCGCAAAGCCCAATCCGACTTCTGCAACCCCCATCCATAAATTGGTACACGGCAAGCCCATCATCAAGGTACCCGGCTGCCCGCCTATCGGCGAAGTTATGGCTGGGGTAATTATCCATATTATCACTTTCGGCAGGCTGCCGGAACTCGACCGGGTAGGCCGCCCAAAAGCATTTTACTCCAAGCGGGTACACGATACCTGCTACCGCCGTCCATTTTACGACGCTGGGCTTTTCGTGGAAACATTTGACGATGCCAACGCCCAGAAAGGCTACTGCCTATACAAGGTCGGCTGTAAAGGCCCAATGACCTACAATGCCTGCGGCGTTACGAAGTGGAACAATGGCACAAGCTACCCCATCCAATCGGGGCATGGCTGCTTTGGTTGCAGCGAGGAAAACTTCTGGGATAACGGCCCAATTTACCGCCAGATGGCCAATTTCCCTGGCTTCGGCATCGAGAGCAATGCCGACGACATCGGCAAAGTCCTTGTCGGGGCAACTGCCGTGGGAATCGCCGCTCATTCCATTGCCACTAATTTTCGCAAGAAAAAACTCATTAGCAATTTAATTGAAGAGGGGAAAGACGCTGAAAAGGAATTGTAAACATTCAAGCGAGTTGAGAGGCGTTGAGCAGGGTCGAGATGGAAGGACAAACACCTGCTAAACTATCTCGGCGCTACTCAACCCACTCAACCTCAAAACGAAAAGACATGGGACAACGAATCGTGGTGGACCCCGTCACCCGTATCGAGGGTCACCTCCGCATCGAAGCCGAAATCAAGGACGGCAAAATCACAGACGCCTACAGCGCCGGCACAATGGTTCGGTTGCTGGAAGAAATACTCAAAGGTCGTGACCCACGGGACGCTTGGGCGTTTGTCGGTCGGGTATGCGGGGTTTGCACCTCTGTGCACTCGCTGGCCTCGTGCCGGGCGGTGGAAGATGCCATCGGTGTTACCATACCACCCAATGCCGAACTGGTGCGTAACATCATGTTTTGCACGCAATACATGCACGACCATGTGGTACACTTCTACCACCTCCATGCCCTCGACTGGGTGGACGTGGTGTCTGCGCTGAAAGCCGACCCGAAAAAGACCTCTGAGATAGCACAAAGCATTTCCAATTATTCAAAAAGTTCACCGGGGTATTTTTCAGACTTGCAGAAGCGGCTGACGAAGTTCGTGGAAAGTGGCCAGTTGGGCATTTTCGCCAACGGCTACTGGGGCCATCCTGCCTATAAATTGCCACCGGAAGTAAACCTCATCGGTGTCGCTCACTACCTTGAAGCGCTGGAATGGCAAAAGGAAATCGTGAAGATTCACGCCATTTTTGGTGGTAAAAACCCGCACCCGAACTACCTCGTGGGTGGCATGGCTTGCGCCATTGGCTTGGACGACGTGAGTGGCATCAATGCGGAGCGCCTCGCCTATGTCGGTCAACTTTTGCAGGATGCCAAAGAATTTATCGAGCAGGTTTACATACCTGACCTACTGGCAGTAGCGCCGTATTACCTCGATTGGGGCGCCATCGGCGGCGGCTTAGGCAGCTACATGAGCTACGGCGATCTACCTACCAACGGCTTTGCTGACAAGTCGAGTTTCAAATTTCCTTCGGGTGTTATTTTGAACAAAGACATCAGCAACGTAATGGACGTGGATGTGCGGAACGACAGCGAGGTGCAAGAGTTCATTGCCCGCTCATGGTACGAATACGATGGGGACGAAAAAACGGGGCTTCACCCATGGAAGGGCGAGTCTAAAATCAAGTACACCGGCCCAAAACCGCCGTATGAATACCTCAATGTGGAAGAAAAATACAGCTACCTGAAAACGCCACGCTGGAAAGGCAATGCCGTTGAGGTTGGGCCTCTAGCAAGGGTGCTCATCGGGTATGCTCGTGGCCGGGAAGACTTC
>JAHEAS010000025.1 GCA_024642645.1 Saprospirales bacterium
CCCTATGAAATGCCCAATTAGCACAAGGTAAAATAAAAAAACTGGGCAGCGCCGAAGCCCTGCCCAGTTTTCATTCTCACTTACAGCTTAAAACCTTACTACCTTATTAGAGAGACATCCCCTTCCAGCAACACCTCGCTACCGTCCAAGAATTGAACGACGGCATACCAAACAAACACTGCTGGATTCATAGTCTCGCCCCGATAAGTACCATTCCAGCCATAGGCAGGATTGTTTGGGACAAAATCGTAGTATTGGTAAACTGTCTCACCCCAACGGTCGAAGACCAGGAATTCCTTAATGTTTACCACGGACTCACCACCATAAATCATGAAGACGTCGTTGGTGCCATCACCGTTCGGTGAGAAGCTGTTCGGCACATACACCGGGTTATCTTTCTTCACAAATATTGACAGCAAATCTTCTGCTCGACAACCGTTTTGGTCAATGACCGTCACGGTCACAACGGTTTGTTGCGTGGGTAAAAACTCTTGCTCATCGCAAGGCATTTCTGGACATGGTAGCAGCGTTGCTGGCGTCCAAATCAGCGTATCCAACTGCGAAGCTGGAATGTTGTATTGCGCTTGAATATTTGCCGTTTCACCCAATTTCAAAAGAAGGTCAGCACCGAGGTTAACCACCAATTGTTCTGGTTCTGTCAACGTTACAGAGGTCGACCAGGTACAACCTTGGCCATCCGTCACTTGAATTTGGTAAGTGCCAGGCGCCAGCGGTGCGAAGTAATTCTGCGAGCCATAATTCTGTCCATTCAATTGGAAAGCATAAGGCCCATTGGCAGGGTCGGTATTCAGCGCAATACTTCCGTTTTCGTCGCCAAAACAGTCAGGGTCTTCGACTTGCACATCAGCCTGTGGTACGTTTTCGTATTGAAATACCTCCACATCATCACTGTCCGTACAGAAGTTGCCAAGGTCGGTCACTGTCAGCGTATAAATACCAGAAGCGTCCACCGTGATGACAGGGTCCGTTGGGTCAATGATGGTCACTCCAGGAATGGCAGTCGTCCAGAAGAAGCTGATACCTGCCGAGCCGCCGCCAGATAAGTCCAGCGGAGTTTGGTAGCAATCCAAGGTTTCGTTTGGTCCAGCGTTGGCGGTAGGTGTTACATAATTCCCGTTTACCTGCACCGACTCGCCGTTCTGACAACCATTCGGGGCAGTGCCTATCAAGTAATAAGTACCTGGCCCATTCACTTGTGTGCTAGTCCCTTGCCCAATCACAGTTGTGTCCGAACCGCTAATCGTCACCCATTCAAATATCACCCCATTCACCGTGGAGCTTCCACTGATGGTGCCAAATGTATCTTGGCAATTCAACAGTGGCGCAGGATTAATAGTGAGTTGCGGGTAATCAGTATTGTCAGAAATCGAAAGCGAAGCCGTTCCCGTGCAGCCACTTGCCTGGTCTGTTACTACTACTAAATAAGTGCCGCCGTCTTGCAGCACATAGTTTTGGCCGGTGCCTACTTGTTGCCCGTTAAGGAACCAAGCATAATTTGCATTGGCCGTTCCTTGAACGTTGGCTGACAGGGTAATTTCAGAAACGGTACAATCCAATATTTCGCCAGGAGAAGATACCACGTTGGCGGTCACAGTAGTTTCCAAATCAATTACTTGCACAGATGCCGTGGAAGAACAGCCATTTCTGGTCACTGTCAGGGTATAAGTTCCGGCTGCGTTCACGTTGACGTTAGCGGAGTTTGCCGGACCAACGATTACGCCACCTTGCGAAGCTACCCAACTGTAAGACGAGCCAGTCAAACTGGAAGTTCCTTGCAAAGTTGTTTGCTGCACTAAACAAGTCAACGGCGCTGGCTGCGCAACACTTGCCACGGGTACTTGGTAGAAAATGATCGGTGTGCCCACCGAAATTCGGGTGCAAACGTCCGAGAGTAGCACATTGCCCGTGCCATCGTTATTGCCAGCTACTGCCGAGATATAGTAGGTCACGCCGTAGCTCATTGACGCTGCATCGAAACAGAAAGTTGGTGTGTTGCTCCGCAAAATTTCATTGACAATCTGGTTGCCATTGCCCGTGTGCAGTACGTATTGCAGCACATCGTTGGTATCGATGTATTCGCCAAGGTTTGAGTAAATGGCCGTAATACAGCCTACACCACAGTTCGTCAGCAAGCTGTTTGACATGCTGCCGACGGAGGTCACACAGTCATCAGTGGAGATGTTAAAACCACAATTGGCTGGACAACCGTTTGCATCCGTCACAATAACGGAGTAAGGCCCCTCGCCCAAATTGGGGATTACGAAGGCCCCAACAGTCACACCGTTCTGTTGGCCACCGGGGTTCCAGTCCACGGTGTAAGGTGCTACACCTCCGCTGATGGTCACGGTAGCTTCACCATCCATCATGCCAGGTAAACTCACGTTACCGGATTGGTTACAAATCAGTTGCGTGGCAGAGACAGGTTGGTTTATCGTAAAACTGGCAGTACTGCTGCAGCCCGAAGCAGCCGTTACAGTAACATCATATGCATCGGCAGCCAAACCTGTTGGGTCTTCAGGGTTGCCAGGGATGTTGGGCAGCCAATCAAAAGTGTACGGCCCTACCCCACCCGTCACTGTCAAATTAATAGCTCCAGTACTACCGCCAAAGCACAGCACGTTGTTTGGAGTGCCTGTCACGGTTGGAGCAGGGGAGTTGTTTGCAACAGTAAACACCTCAGAAGCGGTGCAGGTGCCGTTGTCGCTAATGGTCACTTCGTAAGTGCCTGGAGTAAGTCCTGAGATATCTTCCGTGGTCGCAGTATTTGACCAAATGAAATTGTAAGTACCTGCTGGTGTGACGGTTATGTTCACAGAACCATTGCCAGCTCCACACAACGTATTAGGAGAAGTTGTACCCGTAAAGCTGAACGTGTTGCTGGTATTCGGAACACTGCTACTGGCAGTTGCCGTACAGCCATCACTTCCCGTCACTGTCACGATGTAAGTACCTTGCGCAATGTTAGCAAGGTCTTCTGTGGTGGCCATGTTCGACCATGCATAACTATAAGGTGTCGCAGTTCCTGTCACCGTCAAGTTGATGCCGCCAACACTGCCAGCACAAATATCGGGGCTAACCACTTGAGTAAGCACAGGGTTAACGGTGTTGTTATTTACGGTAAAATTGGCCTCCGAAGAGCAGGTCAGTCCCTGTGATACGGTCACGGTATAAGTACCCGGCGATAACCCAGCGATGTCCTCACTGGTCTCCATATTTGACCAACTAAAATTATAAGTACCTACCGGCGTGACGCTTATGTTCACCAGACCATTAGGTGTCACGCAACTTGAGTTTGCCGCAGGCGTTCCCGTTACATTTATCGCAACCGGGTTGTCCTGCACTGTGAAATTGGCCGTTGAAACACAACCGTTCGCACCTACCACCTGCACCGAATAAGCGCCCGGAGGCACATTTGTCAAGTCCTCGGTTGTTGGGCCAGAGGCCCAAACAAAAGTAAATGGTGAAACCCCACCACTAATGGTCAAGTCAACGCCCCCATTGCTCACCCCACAAATGGCAGGTGTAAGGTTGGAGGAAATAACTGGGTCCAGCGTGGTGCTTGTCACGGTATAGCTAGCCGTTGAAGTACAGCTTCCGCCAGCACTCACCGTCACTGTGTAGTTGCCACCAGAAAGTCCGGTGAGGTCTTCCGTTGTGGCAGCGTTTGACCATGTATAGTTGTAACTTCCTGCTGGTGAGACGGTTAGGTTAACTGCCCCTGTGGTAGTTGCACATGAAGTATTGGGTGCTGTAACGCCATTTATACTGAATGCAATCGTATTGCTCGGCACATTGGCGCTTGTTGTTGAGGAGCAACCATTGGCGCCAGTCACCGTGACGGTGTACGTGCCTCCGGCAATGTTCGACAGGTCCTCGGTTGTGGCTGCATTGGACCATGCAAAAGTGTATGGCGTCGTACTTCCGCTTACTGTCAGGTTCACCGCACCGTCGAGCAGGTTGCAAACCTCTGGCGTGGTAGCCTGAGCAAGGGTAGGTGCCTCAGTAATGTCACCCACCACATAACTAGCGGTCGCACTGCATGTTCCCGATTCAGAAACGGTGACCGTGTAGGTACCCGGAGTCAGGTTCGAGATGTCCTCAGTGGTGGCCATGTTCGACCAGTTTATGGTGTAAGAACCCGCAGGCGTAATCGTCAAATTGACACTACCATTCACCGTAGCGCAACTGCTTAAAGGTTGAGCAACGCCACTTAGCGAAAAGTTGGAACTGTTGTTTGGCACGTTGAAACTTGCCGTGGAAGAGCAGCCGTTTACGCCAGAAACTGTGACCGTGTAAGTTCCGGGTAGCACGTTCGCAATATCTTCCGTGGTGGCCATGTTGGACCAAGCATAAGTATATGGCGGAGTCGCCCCGGTTACTGCTAGGTCAATGCCGCCGTTGGCTTGCGAGCAAATGGCCGCCGTGATGGTCTCCACTATATTTGGATTGGATACGTTGTTCGCCACGGTAAAACTGGCTGTAGAAGTACAGCTTCCTCCTGCACTCACGGTCACGGTGTAGGTGCCTGCGGCAATGTTCGTGAGGTCTTCCGTTGTGGCAGTGTTTGACCAAATGTAGGTATAAGTACCTGACGGTGTGACAGTTATGTTAATGCCGCCATTATTTGTAGTACATGAAGTATTGGCTACAGGAGTACCAGCGATGTTAGGTGAAGTGACGATATTGCCCACGTTAGCACTGGCAGTTGCGGAGCAACCATTTGCCCCAGTCACAGTGACAGTATAGGTGCCTCCAGGGATATTTGCGAGGTCTTCCGTGGTCGCCATGTTCGACCATGAAATGGTGTAAGGCGTTGTACCACCTGTAATTGTCAAGTTCACCCCGCCGTTGCTAAGCCCGCAAGTCGCCGCTGTCGGTGTGGTACTAAGGACGGGTGGCGAGGCGTTGGTAATTACTTGGTAGGTGCCAACTGCAGTGCAGGAACCTCCAGCACTCACAGTTACGGTGTAGGTGCCTGCGGCAATATTTGAGATATCTTCCGTTGTAGCGCCATTCGACCAAATGTAAGTGTACGTACCAGCTGGTGTTACTGTCAAATTGACTCCGCCGTTCGGGGAATTGCAGGAGGTATTTGCCGACGGCGCCCCAGAAAGGCTAAATGTCGAGTTAATGTTCGGTACGTTGATGGTTGTCGTTGCGGAGCATCCAGCAAATGAAGTAACCGTTACATCGTATAGCCCGGGCAAAATGTCATTCAAGTCTTCAAGTGGGCTGCCATTTGACCAATTGATAAAGAACGGCGCCTGCCCATTGAAAATGTTCAAGTCAATATCCCCGTTGGCCTGGCCACACGTGGCATTTGTCACGTTATAGGTCAGGAATGGAATATCGGTCATGTTGGCCACAGTATAAAATGTGGCAGTTGAGCAGGTTCCACCAGCGGTGATTGTAACCGAATAAGTACCCGGCACAAGTGTTGAAATAGTGGTTGAAGTTGAACCGTTCGACCACAGTACACCAGCCGTTGGGGGGGTTACAGTCAGACTGATACTGCCGTTGGGGACCAAGCACGAGGTGTTGTCGGTCACATCTGCAATCACACTAATTGGCACCTGCTCATCGGGAATATTTACGCTTGCCGTTGCCGTGCAGCCATTGGCCCCAGTAACGGTCACAGTGTAACTGCCAGCAGGTACAGGCGATATCAATGGGCTTGTGCCGCCGTTTGACCACATATAAGTGTAGCCGGGTACCCCGCCACTAGCTTGAACCTCGGCCTCGCCGGTAGGTAAGCCACATTGGGCAGGTGTCATCAATGTAGCAAGGTTTGGTAGGTTTGGCTGAGTCGGAACGGTAAAACTTGCTTCTTGGGTACAAGACCCACCAGCGCTGACGGTAACCGTGTAACTTCCAGGATCCAATGGTGAATTGATGTTGCTAGTAGCACCATTGCTCCAAGTCACATTGAGGCCAGGAGGCTGTGTTGTTATTGAGATACTGCCATTGCCAGGCCCAACGCATATCGTGTTTGGAGTAACGTTCGAGTTGATGGATATTGCTACGTTATTGTTCGGGATATTGATGGGAATCGTGGCAGTGCATCCATTAGCGCCAGTCACAGTAACCGAATAGCTGCCTGATGGCACTCCATTGATACCTGTTCCACTGGAGCCGTCAGACCAGATATAGGTAAAAGGCCCTACCCCTCCACTGACCGTAACGTTAGCACCTCCATTACTTTGGTTGCAAAAGGTAGGCGTAATTGTTGGGTTCAACGAAGGATTGTTAGGCTGATTAGGAATGGTGAAAGTGGCAGTTTGTGTACAAGCTCCGCCGCCATTCACAGTCACCGAATAAGTGCCGGGGTCTAATCCAACTAGGTTTGTGCCGGTAGCACCATTTGACCAAGTTATTACATAATTGCCCCCTCCAGATGGTACGGATGGTGAAATAGTAACCACAAGACTACCATTTCCACCATTGCAACTGGTGTTTGGTGAAATGGTTGAGTTGATAGTAATCGGCGGATTGTTATTAGCCAATCCGACGGTAGTGGAGGAGGTACAGCCATTGGCACCGGTAACAGTTACAGTATAGCTACCGGCCAGTACATTATTGAGGTCTTCTGTGGTTGACCCATTAGACCACGCGAAAGTGTAGGGTGACACACCACCCGAAACACTGATGTTTATGTTACCATTTGCCAGTTCACAGATAGAAGGTGTCGTGTTAACGGAAATGTTAGGTGTATTAGGTTGATCAGGTATCGTTAAATTGGCTGTGACTGTGCAGGCGCCGCCGCCATTTACTGTCACCATATAATTACCCGGAGGTACGTTGGCTAGGTCTTCTGTGGTTGCACCATTTGACCAACTAAAAGTATAAGCTCCTCCACTTGGAGGAACAGAAGGGCTGACACTGATGTTTATTCCTCCATTGCCACCATTACAGGTAGTATTGGGCGCAATTACACTTGTGATGGTGATGGGTGGATTGTTGTTGGCCAAACTGATACTGGAAGTACTTGTGCATCCATTTGCGCCCGTAACGGTGACAGTATAAGTACCAGCTAACACGTTGTTCAAATCCTCCGTTGTCGCCCCATTAGACCAGGCAAATGTATAAGGAGGAACACCACCAGAGACACTGACATTAACACTGCCATTGGCAAGTTCACAAATGGAAGGTGTGGTCGTCGATGTAATGCTCGGTGTATTTGGTTGCTGCGCAATGGTATATGACCCGGTGGCGGTACATGTCGTTCCGAAGGAAACAGTGACGGTGTAAGTGCCAGGTGCCACATCTGTCAAATCTTGGGTAGTCGCACCATTTGACCAACTGTAGGTGTAGGTATTTCCATTTGGCGTCACGGTGATGTCAATGTCGCCATCGTTACTATTGCACGATGTATTTGGTGTGGTTGTACCAGTTACATTTATAGCTACAGGGTTATTTGCAATTGTGTAGGTGTTCGTTTCTGTACAACCCGCCGAATTAGTAATGGTAACGGTATATGGGCCACTTGCCACGTCGGTCAAATCTTGAGAGGTTGCCCCATTTGACCACGCATAAGTATAAGTCCCAGCAGGAGTAACACTCAAGTCAATGTCACCCAAACCTTGCCCACAAATGTCAGGAGTCGTAGTAGCGGACGCATTTATGTTCGCAACGGTGACATTGTAACTCCCGGAAACTGTTCCCGGACAGTTTGGGCTAGGGTAATTCACGCTCACCAATGCGTAATTGCCAGGTTGTGTAGCGTTGATGGTATAAGGGTTGTTGGACGTAGTTACTGGTGGTTGATTAACCCCAGCAATTGAATAAATAAAAGTCCATGGCCCACCTCCAACTGGTGTGAAATTTACAGTCAATGGCACTGTACCTGACGGCCCTTCGCAAAGTACACCAGTTCCGGTAAGCGTGGCAGTCGGTCTTGGAAGTACCGTTATCGTATAACAAGAAGGTGTCGGGTTCGAGTAGCAAGCGTTGGACGAAGTAACACAAAGGTTGGTTGTTCCAGGAGTAGTCCACGTAACGTTTACGGTGTTGGTTGTGGAGGTAAATGTACCAAGGACAGGGTTCATGGTCCATTGATAAGCGGTTGCACCACTTATGGCTGGTACTGTATAAGGTTGTGTGGTATTGACACATGCTGGACTTAGCCCTGTAACCGCACCGGGATTGGCGGGCGGTTGGCCAACCGTGGAACCAGATGTAACAGAAACCGAGTAATCGCAAACATTGCCCCCACATCCGTCGAGCACTATCCAATAAATCTGCCCTACTACGAAGTTGCTTGATTCCAATGTGAACGGTGCAGTGGAACACGGGCACTGCAAGTCCATCGCTATCCAAGGTGGCCCACAACCTGAGTAAATAGCGCCCTGCAAACCCTGGTTACCACCAGCTTGGCAGTTGCTCGGTGTTATTACGATTGAAATCTGGGTGGTGCCAGCATAAAAGGCAAACCACTCGTCGTTGTTGAGTACGTTGTTAGGACAACCGGGAAAAGGCTGCTGCTGGTTGTTGTTGTTGATGGTATTGCAGTAACCATCCAAGTTTTCACAAAGTATCGGAGCCTGTGGACAGGTGTTTCCTGATTGAGGAAACCCCGGAGGTGGGCACTGGGCATTGACCCAATGGCTAAACACAAACAAGGAAAACAATGCAGTGTATAATATTTTCATACCAGATAAAATAGGTTGGCCTTTACTTCAACTTGTTGGCATGCCTTAACAATTAGGCTTCCATTCAAATTGACCAAAAACCTTTTTTTTTACAATAGATGTTTTGATAGTGCTTTTTTCTGAAAAATAGTTTGTGCCTCGGCCTCAACTAAAATGATAGCCGTTGTTTTCACAGATTTGATGGTGGTGAGCAGTTCTTTTTAGGAGAAAGCTTTGGAGTAAAGGGGCTGGTTTGAAATTTTGAAGGAGTTTTCCGAAATCTTAAAGTTTCACAATATCCGATTTTTAGTTGAAAAAAAATCTACTTCATTCCTATTGATGCCAAAAAAAAGAGACAAATGTCCAATATCCGTCGATTTTACTTTAAAAACTTCTTCATGTTCTCTACATCAACGTTGATTTGGGAAACCAGCAGGTCGTAACTTGCCACAAAATCGCCCTTGGTTGCCAATACTTTGGAAGTCGCTTCCTTAATTTCAGCATCAAGTTTTTCCATTTCGGAACGATGCTGTTCCATCTCTTGCGTCAGCTTTTTTATCTGCTCCGCTTTCTGTTTCAATGTTGTGTCCAAGTTGGCCATCATGGCCTGGCGGTTGCCAATGCGGTCAGCGGTTTGGTTTCGCAGAGCTTGGTCAAATTTCGACTGTTCTGCCTTCAACACATCAAGGTAGTGCGCCGCCGATTCCACCAACTTTTGAGGTGTAGCACCCATTGCCTGTGCCATAGCAAATGCTGACTGATAGCGCACTTGCTCGTCCATTGGCATCTTTGCCAATGACTTCAGTGACTGTCGATATTCTAGGTAGTCAACCCCTGGCAAATTGCCATTTTCCATCGCACCCAACAGCACTTCAATGAACCGTTCGTTCGCCTCACCAGCATGCGATGGTGGCAAGTCAAAATCCACTTGATTTGCGGCTTGTTTTTGGGGCTCATCTTTATCAGCCACCGTTTTAGGGGCAGCATTTGGGTCTTCGACAATGAACAACGACTTGATACTTTTTAAATCAAATGGCATAGCAATCGAAATTTCTTTTTGTGGTGAATTAAAAATCTTCGCAAATAAAGTAATTGCCAGCTTCAAGACAAAGCCTTTTGGAATTTGGAAAATTGAAATTGGGCTATCGCCGCTATTTCGAGCTAGGCGCTTGAACCCAAAATGTCAGTTTCAAGTATCCATTTATCTACTTTTGCAAAAATTCAATGGCCTTGCCGATTTCACTTTCCTAGTCGTAATCCGCAATCCGCAATTCACTATCAAATGACATTTGACGTAACCATCCCCGTCCTCAACGAAGCAGCTACGCTAGAACAGCAGATACTTATACTTTTCGATTTCTTGAAAAAAAACTATCCACAGCCAGACCAGTGGCGCATTGTCATTGCTGACAATGGCAGTACAGACCGCACTTTTGAAATAGCCGAGCAACTGCACAAAAAACACTCAGACATTGTGCCGATTCGAGTGCCCCGCAAGGGTGTTGGGTTGGCCTTGAAGACCAGTTGGGGCCAGTCCAAAGCTGACATGGTTGGGTACATGGACCTCGACCTTGCCACCGACCTGCCACATTTTCTTCAGGCTTATGACGCAATCGCAAACCAAGGCTTTGATATCGTTTACGGTACCCGTTTACACAAAAAGTCAAAGGTCGTGGGGCGAACGCTCAAACGGGAAATCACGTCAAGGGTCTTCAATTTTATCCTGAAAACCTATCTTGGGGTCGCCTTCTCCGATGGCATGTGCGGCTTCAAGTGGCTCCGGCGGGAAGTTTACCAGCCCCTTTACGATGCCGGAGCAGTGAGCGACGGCTGGTTCTTCAGCACCGAGTTGCTTACCATTGCCGAGTGGAAACGCCTGAAAATGCTGGAACTCCCCGTCCAATGGACGGACGATGTAACCAGCAGTCGGGTAAAAATCGGGCCGTTGGCCAAGCAGTATTTGGCAGCAATGAAGGTACTGAAAGGGAAAAAATTGTTGAATTGTTGAATTGTTGTTCGTATCACGACAACATATCAACAGTTAAACAAGCCAACAATACAGCCATCCAACAATTAAAAACATACGACCATCTCATCATCGGCGGCGGCATCTTTGGCTGCTATGCGGCACTTTACCTTGCCCGAAAAGGAGCTCGTGTTTTGGTGGTGGAAAAAGAGCGTGAACTTTTCAAAAAAGCCAGCATCGTCAATCAAGCCAGGCTGCACAGCGGCTACCATTACCCTCGAAGCGTAGCCACGGCGCTAATGAGCGATGACAACAAGGCTCGTTTCACGGAAGAGCATCGTCCCTTTATCCTTTTTGATTTTGAAAAATACTACGCCATTGACCGTCATGGCAGCCTGACCGATGCAGCGCAGTTTGAGCGATTCTGCGAGTTCATCAGCATCCGCTGCGACCGAGTTGAGGGGCATCCGCTGTTCAACTACAACCGTTTGGAAGCACTTTACCTGACCACCGAATACACTTTCGACCCGGTGCTAATCGGCGAGTATTATCAACAAAAAATTGCAGAGCAAAAAGGCATCGAAATACGTCGTTTCACTCGAATTAAGCATGCGGAAATGACCGCTAGCGGTTGGCAAGTCGTTTTACAAAACCTGGAAAATGAAACGACTGAACCCATCCTTGCCAATTCGGTCATCAATGCAACCTACGCCCAGAGCAACTCGTTAAACCGCATGTTCGGAATGCCGGACATTGACCTGATGCACGAAATTTCCGAGATGGCCTTTGTTACTTCACCACAGTTGAAAAACATCGGTCTCACGGTGATGGACGGTCAGTTCGGCTCATTGATGCCTTATGGGCTTTCGGGGTTGCTATCGTTAAGTTCGGTGGCTTACACCCACCACAAAGTGAGCTATGACAATCTCCCAACTTTCGATTGCCAGCAGCGCAACCCGCTTTGCAAGCCAGATTTCACCGAGGATTGCAATGGTTGTCCAGCAGCGCCGCAGAGCAATTACCGCAAGATGTTGGGGCAAATGCAACAATATTTTTCGGATAAAGTGGAGCTTGATTATCAGCACTCGCTTTTTACCATAAAATCTAAGTTGAAAGCCAATTTCATTGATGATGGAAGGCCTACGGAAATCTCATGCCTCCATCGGAATCCCGACTATTTTTGCATCTTTGCCGGAAAAATTAACTCGATTTACGAAATAGAGAAAGTTGTTTGAGAATTGAAAATTGAAAATTGAAAATTGAAAATGAAAGTATAAAAACTGGATTTTCAATTTTCAATTTTCATTTCTCAATTCCCCAATTCCATTATATGTCCGCCATCCAAGTATCAACCGAAATCGGCCCTTTGCGCCGAGTAATTGTGCATCGCCCCGACGAGGGAATCGCCCGTGTTTCACCAAAAAGAGCCAGCGAACTGCTGTTTGATGACATCGTGCATTTGCCACAAATGCAAGAAGAACATGATGTATTTACCGGCATTCTTCGTGCCTTTCTTGGAGATGACAATGTGCTGGAAACCAAGGACTTACTCACTGGCGCTATCGGTGCCGATGATGCCACAAAGGAGTGGGTCATCAACGAAATCGTGGACTATGAGGAGTTGCCAAAGGCTTGCAAAAAGCTCCTGATGGACCTTCCCGACGAGCGGTTGGCCGATGTACTCATCACCGGGTACCTTGCCGAAGAGGATTACATCATGTTCGACCCCATCCCCAATTTCATCTTCACCCGCGATATCGCCGTGACGGTGAATGACCACGTCATTATCACCAAGCCAGGCAAAGAAGCCCGCTTCCGAGAGAACTACCTATCGAGGTTTATCTTTTGGTCAAACCCCATTTTTTCGCACCTTAAATCAGAGGGGCGACTCATCAACATGAACCATTACGAGGATTTTCCGCCAGGCCGGCGTGGCGAAGTGGTGAGCCTCGAAGGTGGCGACATGATGGTGATGAACAAGGATTACCTGCTCATCGGGTGCAGCGAGCGCACCAGTGCCCACGCAATTCACTCGCTCCGCAACAAGCTTTTTGAAAACAAAGTGGTGAAAAACGTGGTGCAAATCAATATCCCACATGACCGCAGTTACATGCACATCGACACGATTTTCACGCAGGTGGACAACAACGTGATAGTCGCCTTCAAGCCCATCGTGTTGGATGGTTTGGGCAGCAATGTGGAGGTGCATAAATCTAATGGAACGAGTGTTTTCTACAATTCTATCCGTGATTTTATTGTCAACGAAATCAACCCGAACATGCAGTTCATCCTCTCTGGAAACGGCCAGACTCCTTATCAGGAGCGGGAACAATGGACGGACGGTTGTAACCTAGTGGCCCTGAAACCCGGCGTGGCGCTCACCTACGACCGCAACCCGGAGACAGAAAAAGCTTTCAAGAAGGCAGGCTACAAAACCGTGCATGCCCGCAAGCTGTTAAAAGACCTACAAAGCGGAAAGATAAAACCTGAGAATATCGAAAAAACCATCATCAACTTGCCATCCAACGAGCTTTCACGTGCCCGTGGCGGCTCGCACTGTATGACTTGCCCCATTGAAAGAGACTAAATTTAGTATTGAGTTATGAGTTGTTTTGCCAGCCCATAACTCATAACTCATAACTTCGTCCACCTTGCATCTCGAGAATCAACATAGCCTTAAAGATGTTTTGAAGGACCTCGTGGATGACATGCGGTGGAAAGAGCCGTTGAACGAGGCCAAGGTCAGACAGGTGTGGAAGGAAAAAATGGGCACTACCATCAACTCGTACACCAAGGACATCAACCTGCGAAAAGGCAAACTATTTATCACCCTTACCTCTGCCTCACTCAAGCAGGAACTCAGCTATGAAAGAGAAAAAATCGTGGAAATGATGAATGGGGAACTGGGCGGAAAATATGTCTTAGATGTGATTGTTCGGTAAATCGAAACGGGTTATTGGCTCATTGACCCAATCATTTCTACCAGCACCTCATTCAGATTCCCTATCGCCTTCGGCAAATCCCAAGCCTCTCGGTTTCGGGTCTCCACAAAGTTTGAAATGGAACGAATCTGTAAAAAA
>JAHEAS010000518.1 GCA_024642645.1 Saprospirales bacterium
CGTCCCGACCATTTCAACGCCAATGGTGAAAGTGACGATTTTTATGATGGTGGAAAAAACGTTTTTAAGCTTTTCTTCCCCCATGACATCCTTGTAAAAAAGCTGGTTTTTAAATGAGGATTCTCCTTTGAAAAATAAGCCAAAGAAGCTCGTAAACGTCATCACGCCAAGGCCGCCCAGCGTGATGAGTGTCAAAATCACGTTTTGGCCAAAGCGGGTAAAGTAGGTGCCCGTGTCCACAACGCCAAGACCCGTTACACAAACTGCGCTGGTACTGGTGAAAATGGCGTCAATAAATTTAAAGTCACCCGATTTAGTGGAAATAGGCAGCAACAACGCAAATGCACCAATGACTATCAGCACCAAGAAGCTAAAAATGAACATTAGTGCTGGGTTCAATTTCAGGCTCTCGAACTGTAGGCTACGGGTTGAAATCTCGACTACGAAAATTAGGAATATAGATAATTGGAGAAATTCTGTAGTCGCAAGTGTATCGAGAAACTCGATGCTGCATTGAGACAGCAATAGTATCATCAGAAATGCCAATTCCATAAAGGTTAGCCACTTCTCCCGCTTTCGCTTTAAAAGAAAGAGGTTCAGATAGACTCTAAAACAGAACAAAAGGAAAAAAATGACCAAAGTAAACCTGTAGGCAAGGTCAAAGTCCGGATACCAACTGCTGTGCAGTTCGCCGACATCGACAAACACGGCCAGAAAGCCTGCTACCGCAAAAGCGAACACCAGATTGTCAATGATGCGCTGAAACTTAAGAATTGACTGCTTTCCGTTGAAAAAATTGCGAAGGTTCACTTTTTGATAGCCACTTGATAAATCATCCTTGCAGAGGTTGGCCGGAGCAGGGGTGAAAAATATGCCTGAGGATAGTTACAAATGTTCAATTTGCCCACAAATGTATAATCATTGCACAAAGTTCTTGTGGAAATTCATTGCTTCTTCAAATCCGTCCCTGAACTGCCCTTCTCCAAATCGAACGGGATACCGCACCCGTTTAGCTCCTTCCCGTTCAGGGTGAGTTTCACTTGAAACCGGTACTTGACATCCGACATGCCGTCGCCGCAAGGCTTGTTCTCTAGCACAATGCGGATATTGTCACCAGTATCTTGGTTCACGCCCGTGTAAATCTCCAAACTGTCTTCTTGCACAGGTGGTTGGTAAGCGAAAACTTTGGTTCGGTCGTCATCCATGCCCCGGTACTCGATGACGCCCTCTACCTCTGACACCTGCGCATGCCAAAACGGTTCGGTGCCCAGTGCCCAAAACTTATAGGGGACGCAGGTATTACGGTAGTTTTTCACCTCCAAATCGAGGATTTCCGTCACCACGAAAAAGCCTGCCATGCTGCTTGGGAGCACTTGGTTGCCGAAGTAGGGCGCTTTATAGCCTTTCACCTCCGCAAATATCGGCTGGTTTGGATAGGGATACTTAATCAGTCGGCGATAGTTTTTTTCGAGGTTACCGCCCGTTTCGTCCACCACGAAATAGTGGTTGCTTGGCTCGGCACAGTCACGGTAGGTACTACTTTGCGGCGCAAAAACATACAAACCACTATGCTCCGCAATGTTTACGACAGGCATCAGTGCCTTCAGCGTTTCTGGCGAATTATTTTTCAGCGAGGTGTCGCCAGCCGTTTCCAGCCCAGCCCACAGGCGTTGCTTTGTCTCCTGTGGCAGCTTGTTTATCTTTTGGGAAAAAAGTTCGTCGCCCAGCTTTTCGAGGAGGGATTGCATCACATGACTGTGTTCGATGGAGGCAGCACTGTCCTGCCCTACATCAAAAATCAGAAGCTCATTCAAGGAGGCATCGTCACCTTTCAGCGACTTATCGAGGTGACCCGTATAATCAAAGCCCTGCCCTTTTGCGGCGGCTCGCAGCCCCGCCTCTACCCGAATGCCATTAACCTCCACGGGACCTCCAGAGGTACAGGCGGTTAGTATGGAAATTGCAAAGCAGTAAAAAAGGCGCATCGGTTGTAAGTTTTTTGAAATCGGAAATCACCACGGCAAATCCGCCAGCATCTCCTTCAATATCAAGCTTTCCCGTTCTGGTCCGGTGGACACCATCGTGATGGGCACACCGAGGTAGGTTTCGAGCGCTTCGAGGTAGGCCTGTGCCGCCTCTGGTAAATCGTCGAATTCCTTGACATCGTCCAGTTGCTGCTGCCATCCCTTGAAGTCTTTGTAAACTGGCTCCAGCGGAATGCCACAGAGGTCGAAGGGCAGTTGGTCGGTGGTTTGGCCGTCATAGCGGTACTGCGTGGCGGCGTTTATCTCGGCGAACTTGTTCAGTACATCAATTTTCGTGATGACCAATTGCGTGACACCGTTGAGCATAATGGTATATTTCAGCTGCGGCAAATCAATCCAACCACAGCGGCGTGGCCGCCCAGTTGTGCTGCCAAACTCGGCTCCTTCGTTGCGTAAGAAGTCTCCCGTTTCATCCAACAACTCCGTAGGGAATGGGCCACTGCCCACCCTTGTGCAATATGCCTTCGTGATGCCAATGACCTGCCCGATTTTTTGCGGAGCAACACCAAGGCCACTGCACACGCCCGCCGTTACGGTATTGGAACTGGTGACAAACGGATAGGTGCCGAAATCAATATCGAGCATGGAGCCTTGGGCACCCTCGGCGAGGATTTTTTTGCCTTCGGCCAACATTTTATTGATGAAATACTCACCGTCCACCAGCTGAAGCGAACGCAGTCTTTCAAGAGCAGCGAACCATCGCTGCTCTTCACCTTCCAGGTCAAAATCAATGGACGGAAGCGCTTGAAGCAATCCCAAGTGCTTGTTTTTCAGCGAGTTGTAGCGTTCCATAAAATCGGAAAGCTGGGTGTCGCCCATCCGAAGGCCATTGCGGCCGGTCTTGTCCATGTACGTTGGGCCGATACCCTTGAGCGTGGAGCCGATTTTTTCCTTGCCCTTGGCCGATTCGTTGGCGGCGTCAAGTAGGCGATGGGTTGGCAGGATGAGGTGTGCCTTTTTAGCCACGAGCAGGCGGCTGAGGTACTCCACTCCTGCATTGTCGAGGTTGTCGAGTTCCTTGACCAACGTGATGGGGTCAATGACCACACCGTTGCCGATGAGGTTGAGCAGTTCCGTCCGGAAAATGCCGCTCGGCACCGTGTGCAGCACGTACTTTTTGCCGTCAAACTTAAGGGTGTGCCCAGCGTTTGGGCCGCCCTGGAAGCGGGCGACCACATCGTACTGTGTCGCCAAAAAATCAACAATTTTACCCTTGCCTTCGTCGCCCCACTGGAGGCCGAGGATTACGTCTATCGTCATGTTTGTGTTTTGAGGATTCGAAGATTTGAGGATTCGAAGATTTGACAGGTACTGCACCACGTTCAAATCTTCGAATCCTCAAATCTTCAATTCCTTTTTTCAGTCTTTTCACAAGCCCCATTGCACTCCCCGAACAAGTTCAGCGAGTGATAAGTGACTTTAAATTTGAGCAGCTCGCCCATCATGTCCTTGATTTGCTGGATGCGGGGGTCGCAAAATTCGAAGACCCTGCCGCAGTTCTCGCAGATGAGGTGGTCGTGCTGTTTGTAACCGTAAGATTTTTCGTAGAGCGCCAGGTTTTTGCCGAACTGGTG
>JAHEAS010000519.1 GCA_024642645.1 Saprospirales bacterium
ACGGGCGATTTGAGCATCCAACTCAAGTTCAACCGCCCAGACAATAATTTCAACGAGGGCTGGCTTGACTATATCGAGCTAAACCTGCGTCGCCAACTACTCATGTCCGGAAACCAAATGCACTTCCGTGACTTGCTTTCGATGGGTAATCCCGTCAGCCGTTTTACACTCGGCAGTGCTACGGCAGGGCTCACCATTTGGGATATCACTGACCCGCTGCAGCCCAAGCAGCAGGAGGCCAATTTTGCCGGTACGGAATTAAGTTTTGGCGCAGCCACTGACACTTTGGCGGAATTCATTGCCTTTGGCAACACGGGGTTCCTGCAAGCAGCGGCAGTTGGTAAAATCGAAAACCAGAATTACCACGGCTTTGACGACGTGGATTTAGCCATCGTTTACCACAAAGATTTTATGGAGGCAGCTGAGCGCCTAGCCGAGCATCGGCGCCAGTTCAGTGGACTGAACGTAGCGACGGTGGATGTGGAAAAACTTTACAACGAGTTTTCGAGCGGGCGAAAGGATGCCTCGGCTATGCGTGATTTTGCGAGGATGCTTTATGACCGTAACCCGGCTCGCTTCAAGGCCATGTTACTCTTTGGCGACGCCTCTTTCGATAACCGAGATATTTACAACCTCGGTGGTGACTACGTACCGACACTGGAAACGCCCCTATCCACCAACCCGATTTTTAGCTATCCCACCGATGATTACTACACCCTTTTGAGCGATGGCGAAGGCCAAAACCTCAGCACGGGCGCACTTGATATTGCTGTGGGGCGCATCCCTGTGAAGGAAATTTCGGAGGCAAATGCCGTGGTGGACAAAATAATTTACTACGACCTAGAGCCACAAAACCTGAGGGACTGGCGCAACCGGGTGGCTTTTGTCGGCGACGACGAGGACTCCAACACGCATACCGGTGATGCTGATAAAATTGCGGTAAAAATCGGTCAAAAGAATCCTAACCTGAACATTGACAAGGTTTACCTAGACGCTTTTCCACAGATTTCTACGTCCGGTGGGGTGAGGGTGCCCTTGGCTACCGATGCCATCAATAATAATGTATTTAAAGGTGTTCTGGCTATGATTTACCTCGGTCACGGTGGTACGAAGGGCTGGACACAAGAGCGGGTTTTGAAGATTGAAGATATTTTGAGCTGGCGCAATTTGGACAAAATGCCAATCATCATCACCGCCACCTGTTCTTTCGCTGGATACGACAACCCTGCCTCCATCTCTGCTGGTGAACTTTGCTTACTCAATGAAAAAGGCGGAGCCATTGCTTTATATACTACTGTGCGACCTGTTTTTGCAGGTGACAATGCCAATCTGACCGAAAAGGCAGTGGACACGCTTTTTTATAAACTGAACAATTCCAGGCCGACCATCGGCGAAGTGCTACGCCTGAGCAAGAACAAGCTAGGCAACGATTCCAACACCCAAAAATTCACCCTGCTCGGAGACCCAACCCAAAAATTAGCGTTACCTAATTTTCAAGTAGCCACCACTGCTGTCAACGGACATGCTATAGACACGGCTATTGTGGACACCATCAAGGCACTCCAAAAAGTGACTATCGAGGGTGAGGTACGGGCCGACAACGGCAACTTGCTCACGAATTTCAATGGGGTTGTTTATCCGACTATCTACGATAAATCCATTATTTATCAGACCCTGGGACAGGATGCAACTAGTCCACTTTTTCATTTTGACCTCCAGAAAAACATCATTTTCAAAGGCAGGGCAAGTGTTAATGCAGGCAAGTTCAAGTTCACTTTTGTGGTGCCAAAGGACATTGACTACAATTTTGGCAACTGCAAACTGAGCTACTATGCTGCGGATGAAAGCCAAATGGAAGATGCTGCTGGCAACTTCAAAGGCATTATCGTGGGAGGTACGGACGAGAATGCATTGGCTGACGACAAAGGCCCGAAAGTGGAGGTTTTCATGAACAACGAGAGTTTCGTTTTCGGTGGCATCACCGATCCGAACCCAGTTTTGTTGGCAAAATTCGAGGACGACAATGGCATCAACGTCATCGGCAATAGTGTTGGGCACGACTTGGCAGGCATTTTGGATAAAAACTCGCAAAACACCTACAAGCTCAACGATTTTTACGAAGCTGCGCTCGACGATTATACAAAAGGCGAGGTGCGTTATCCCCTCTATTCCCTCGCAGAGGGCAGGCACCAAATCAAAGTACAAGCATGGGATATTGCCAACAATCCTGCTGAAGGTTACACGGAGTTTTTAGTCGTGACATCGCCAGAAGTGGCATTGAGGCATGTACTGAATTATCCGAACCCATTTACCACCTCCACTTGCTTCATGTTTGAGCATAATCAGGCCGGGCAAGACCTCGACGTAATGGTGCAGATTTACACGGTTTCCGGGCGGCTGATAAAAACTTTGGAGGAGAGAATAAATTCCACAGGCTACCGTTTAGGCAGCGGCGATTGCATCCAATGGGATGGTCGGGACGACTACGGAGACCCCCTCGCCAAAGGAGTTTATGTTTACAAAGTGAAAGTCCAAAGTGTCAACACTGGAGATGTGCTGCTGGAGGGCGAAAGTGACTTTGAAAAACTCGTTATTCTGAAATGACATAAAATGCAGTTTGGTTGTGGTATTTGTTAAAAAAATCATGCTTCAAACACCTTGCTGCGCTATATTTGCAAACTTTTTTAAAAAACTGAATTCATCTCATGAAAGGTTTACAACTAACGATAGCCTGTTTTACCCTTGTAGGGTTGTTTTTTACAAACGACCTGAACGCCCAGTGCTTTAAAGATACCAAAGGTAATTGGGTCAACCCCGATGGTTCTGATTGTACAAATACCATCCTCACTGCTGTGCCGTTCCTGCGCATTGTTTCTGATGCCCGCTCTGGTGCCATGGGTGATGTGGGTATTGGCCTCTCCCCCGATGCCAACGCCATGCACTTCAACCAATCGAAATTAGTAATGGCTGAAAACCCACTGGGTATTTCGGCTACCTACACGCCTTGGTTGCGTTCGCTCGGCCTCAACGACGTTTATCTTGCCTACCTGACGGGCTATTACAAGCTCGATGACAACCAAGCAATCGGCGCTGGTCTTCGCTATTTCTCACTGGGCAACATCAACTTCACTGACGAGAACGGTAACGCAATTGGTACCGGCAATCCCAACGAATTTGAAGCTACTGTCGCCTACTCTCGGAGATTGTCTGAAAAATTCACGGCTGCCGTTGGCGCCAAGTTCATCTATTCTAACTTAGCCAGCGGCCAACAAGTAGATGGTCAAGTAATCGAAGCCGGTAAGGCAGGTGCTGCCGACTTTTCTTTCACCTACGACACTGACCTTGAGACAAACGGACGCAAGAGCGATTTGACAATTGGCCTCGCCGTCTCTAATATTGGTTCAAAAATTACCTACACCAACGCTGCCAACGGTCAGAAGGACTTTCTCCCAACCAACCTCGGCCTCGGTGGTGCTTGGTCAATCAACCTTGACAGTTACAACAGCTTGACCATCGCAACCGATTTCAACAAGTTGCTGGTGCCAACACGCTGCTTCGATTGTGATGCTGACGCTGACGGTATTGCTGACTGGCGCCAAGAATCTCCCA
>JAHEAS010000026.1:0-2744 GCA_024642645.1 Saprospirales bacterium
AGGCGTAGGAGCGGTAGGGCTGCCATGCGGTAGCAATTTCGGTCATTTTTTGGTGCATTTGACGGCCGGTCTCCTGCACATCATACAGCTCGGCAATAGCCATTCGGATGCCGAGGTCGTCGAGCGGTAGCACATCGGGGCGGCTGAGGGAGAACATTAGAATCATTTCCACCGTCCATTTCCCCACGCCTTTTATTTGGGTTAAATAGCGGATAATTTCATCGTTGTCCATGTCCTTCCAGTCCTTATCGAGGAGATTTTCCCGTTGGAAAAAATCGGCGACGTTTTGCAGGTAGGCAGCTTTTTGCCTCGAAAGCCCAGCGCTGCGTAGGGTGTCAATATCCTTTTCCAAGAGCAGGTGCGGTTGCGGATTTTCGTATGGGAACAATGCCCGAAAGCGCCCTGCGATTACATTGGCCACCTTGGTAGATAGCTGCTGGCTAATGATGGAACCGAGCAGGTCGAGGTACACGCCTTTGGAGTTGACGGACAGTTCACGGAAAGCAATTTTGTCCACCAAATTTTTCAGGACGGGGTCTTGCGAAAGGTGTCGGGTGACAGCGGTTTGCATCGTTTTTAGTTGATTTGTAATGGTGTACAGCTTTTACGGGTGGTCGCAAATTACAAGGTTGAAATGGAGTGGCTTGAAATTTTTTACAAAAAAAACACGCTCAAATCCTCGTCAGGTAAGCACATTTTTCTCACCTTAGCCCCACAAATTATAGTCGCTGGAACATTCTATCATGGCTTCGCCAAACATTTATCAAGGGTACAGTGATTTTACGGGCAAAAAATATGGAACAGCCATGCGCCAAACATCTTGATGGCGAAAATTTTTAATCCAGCTTACAAACAAACGACGCTATGTTAATTTTGTACATCGCCTTTGGCGCTTTTATTCTCGGAGGGGTTATTTTTTTAGCACTTGGATTTAATCCACAACGAAGTTCCCGCAAATGGTATTGATTCAATACTTTCCTGCAAGCAAGCCATAAATGGCTGATTTTCAATGCTTTTCAAACATCACGTAACAAAATTATCCAGCTGTTCGTCAGTGATGGGTCTTGAACCTTTTGTAAATAGCGGCGTTCACTTGCCGACTTGCTTCAAGCCCAAATTTTATGCTTACCTTTTCGGCCTGAGCAACCACCTTTCAAAATGTCTTCAAAAAAAATTCTGATAACGGGCGCCACTGGCTTTATTGGTTCCTATCTCGTTCGGTATTTGCTGCAAAATGGGCATATCAACCTCCGTTGTACCCAGCAGCCGAGCAGTTCATTGGCGCTGTTGAAAGATGCTGCCGACAAGGTGGAATGGGTGGAGGCAGACCTGCTAGATGTGTCGGCATTGGAAACAGCAATGGAAGGTGTCCAACAGGTTTACCATTGCGCAGCGGTCGTTTCTTTCCAAGAAAAAGGCAACCGCAACATGATGAAAATCAATGTGGAAGGAACGGCGAACATCGTCAACCTTGCCCTTGATTTTGGCATTGAAAAACTAGTGTTCGTCAGCTCCATCGCCGCCATTGGGCGCAAGCCCAACGACCCTCATATTGACGAGCAAACCACCTGGCAAGATGCGGACTGGAACAGCCCTTACGGCATCAGCAAGCACCGGGCTGAAATGGAGGTGTGGCGGGGCATAGCCGAGGGGTTGAATGCGGCCATCGTCAATCCGGCCAACGTGCTGGGCAGCGGCTTCTGGAAAGGCCGAACCAGTACCGGGCAGATTTTTCACAATATCTGGAAAGGGCTGCGCTTTCAGCCGCTCGGTACTAGTGGCTTTGTGGATGTGCGGGATGTGGTGCGCTTCATGGCGCTGTTGATGGAGAGCGAAATAAGCGGCGAACGCTATATCCTCAGTGCTGAAGACCTATCTTTCAAACAGCTTTTTGATAAAATTGCCAATTCGGTTGGTGCGAGGCCGCCGTCTATTCCCGTAACCCCAATCGTCCGGGAAACAGCTTGGCGGGTGGCGTGGTTGGTTTCCAAAATTACTGGCAATCCTCCTTTCATCACCAAGCAGACGGCCCGTTCCAGTGCCCGTGCCTTTTTCTACGACAGGCAAAAATCACTGGCGGCGTTCCCGTTCCAATATACGCCCATCGATAAAACGGTGCGGGAGACTGGGGAGCGGTTTTTGCAATGCGCAAAAAATAATTTCGAGCCAGACGTGCTTTCTTTCTGATTGGCCAAATGCCAAAACCACCCCACTCTTTTGCCCAGTTTTTTTTACGAACGGGCTTTCTTGTGTACGTTTGTTTCCTTTTTAGTAAAAAACGGCAGGAGCAATAAGCTCTTTCGCTTGTTTTTTTAACACAACTGAATGAATTTCAACCTGTTATACCATATTGGCCGCTATATTATGCTGCTGAAACAGACCTTCTCACGGCCTGAAAACCTGAGTATGTACTGGAAGGAGACGATGCGGCAGATGGAGGACATTGGCATTGGGTCACTCATCATTGTGGTGCTGATTTCGGTGTTCATGGGGGCAGTGGCGGCGGTGCAGTTTTCCTACCAATTGGACGGAACCCTGGTACCACGTTGGTACATCGGGTATATTGTACGGGACTTAGCCATTATTGAGTCTGCGCCAACTATCACTTGTCTGGTACTGGCTGGCAAGGTGGGCTCCAACATGGCTGCTGAGCTGGGCACCATGCGCCAAAAAGAACATATTGATGCCATGGACCTTATGGGTGTGAATACGGCGGCTTATCTGATTTTACCCAAAATCATTGC
>JAHEAS010000026.1:2811-13614 GCA_024642645.1 Saprospirales bacterium
TTTTTATGATACCACTATTGGTGACGCTTTCGGGATATGTGGCCATTGGCGGCGGCTTCCTTGCGACGGTCCCCACTGGAACACTATCGGCGGATGAATACGAACGGGGCCTCCGTGCTTTCTTTTTGCCCCATAACGTGACGATGATGTACGTGAAGTCGGTGGTTTTTGCTTTCATCCTCACGACTGTTCCGTGCTTTCAGGGGTACTACGTGAAGGGCGGCAACATTGAGCTTGGCAAAGCCAGCACCAACGCCGTGGTATTCAGCAATATCATGATTTTGCTAGCCGACTACTTGCTGGCGGTGCTGCTGACAGGATGATAGGTTTTGCCAAAGGGACTCCTTTGGAGCAGGTTTAAATGGGTTTTAGGTTTCACGAAGGAGAATGCTTTTGAATAATGATTAGAGCGGAAAATATTTTCAAGGAATTTGACGGGCACGAAGTGCTGAAGGGTGTTTCCATGGAGTTCAATCCAGGGAAGACCAACCTCATCATTGGGCGAAGCGGTGCAGGCAAGACGGTTTTCCTCAAGATTCTGGTCGGGCTGATGGAGCCAAGCGCTGGAAAGATTTGGTACGATAAAATTGATTTTTTTTCTCTCAATAAAAAACAGGCTCGGGCCATAAGGCTGGAGGTAGGCATGCTTTTTCAAGGTTCTGCACTCTTTGATTCGATGAAGGTGGAGGAGAACGTTCGATTCCCACTCGACATGTTCACCACCGATACGCTTGCCGAAAAAAACAAGCGGGTGGATTCGTGCTTGGAACGGGTCGGCCTGGTAGGAGCCCATAAAAAATATCCTTCGGAAATATCTGGTGGGATGCAAAAACGGGTCGGCATTGCTCGTGCGATAGCGATGGCTCCGAAATACCTTTTTTGCGACGAACCAAACTCCGGTCTTGACCCCCGAACCGCGCTGCTCATTGACGAACTGATACAGGATATCACTTATGAGCACAACATGACGACCATCATCAATACGCACGACATGAACTCAGTGATGGAAATTGGGGACAACATCGCCTACCTGCACGAGGGTCGCTTGGTTTGGCAGGGAAGCAAAGAAGATGTACTTACCAGTGACAACGAGTTATTGCAGGGTTTCATATTTGCCTCTCCCTTCCTTCAGCGCCTGAGGAGCGCTGCCTTGAAACAGGGTTGATTTTATTCGGATGAAATTAGGCTTGCCCCCTTGTTCAATTTGTTGGTTTTCATTTTTACAAAAAAATAGAGGCTAGTCGGCAGCGCTAACTGTTTCCGTATTAAGGTTGGTCTCACCATTCTCCGCATCACTTCCTTCGGTCAATACTTGGTCAGCCTGTGAGCTGAAGAAACTTCGAAAGAAAATGAGCAGGCTAAGTACGCCGACTGTAATGGCGGCATCGGCCACATTGAAAACGGGTCTAAAAAACTGAAAATGCTCTCCGCCCCACATCGGCAACCATTCTGGAAAGAACCCTTCGAACATTGGGAAATAGAACATGTCCACCACCTTTCCATGAAGAAATCCAGCATAACCACCGTCTTCGGGGAACATGGCGGCCACCCCACCGTGGTAAGGTGTTTGTGAAAAAATAAGGCCGTAAAAGGCACTGTCAATGATATTGCCGATGGCACCGGCGAGGATGAGGGAAAAGCTGGCAATCAGGCCAAAAGAGACTTTTGAGCGCAGCAGCAGGCGCAGGTAGTAAAAAAGGAAGCAGACTGCGGCAATGCGAAAAAGGCTAAGGGCGAGCTTGCCGTAATCGCCACCCAGCGTGATGCCAAAGGCCATGCCCTCGTTTTCGACAAAGTGGATGAGTGCCCATTTTTGCCCAAGTAATTGTATCTCTTCGCCGTAAGCGAGGTTGGTCTTTATCCAAATTTTCAGCCACTGGTCAATGACCAAAACAGCGAGTATGATAAGGGCTACTTTGAGTGATTTCTTCAAGACTTTATTATTTTTTTCGCAGGTTGAAGCCCCAACAGTTTGTCGGGATGTGAGTTCGAGCAACGGCTAACTTTCTTTCTGAGTCTAGTTTTCATTTGCTCTAAACTCGTGGCTTGCGTCCAATACGACAGGGCAAAGTTCAAAATTGTTTGCGCATTCCGAAAATAAAAATAGTGATTGCGCCACAGGCACAATCACTATTTTTATTTTAGTCTTTGTAAGATGGGAGCTATGCAAGGCCCTTTCTCTTGGCATCCATGCTCAAAGTGGCATGGGGTACTATCATTAAGCGCTCCCTTGAAATGAGCTTTCCTGTTACTCGACAAATGCCATACACTTTGTTTTGTATGCGCAGCAAAGCGTTTTCCAGATGCTGGACATGGCTGCGCTGGCGAACGGCTAGGGAGTTGAGGTACTCTCGCTCTGATGAGCCAACAGCATCGTCCAAGTTCTTGATCTTTGCGTCCTCGTTGTCGGCTAGCTCTGCCATTTGCCGCATGTAATATTTGAGTTGTTGTTGAGCCGTGTCTAATTTATCGACAATCAATAGCCGGAATTCTTCTAACTCGATATCAGAATAGCGAGTTCTAATTTGTTTAGTAGCAACCATAGTATCGGTAAGTTTTATAAAGATTATACGCTCGTTTCATGTAAAGCGTGAATGAAAATTTTGTCGTGTAGTTATTTTCTTAATTTTCGCTGGGCAAAAGTAAGAATCTAACAATAATAAACAAAATCGCAATATTGATTTTTTTCTCATTGTTGATTGCAGTCATTTGTTTTTTGAACGGTGAAATGGGCGAATTCAACGACTGGAAAGCACCTTACTTTCATTCGTAAAAATTGAGCGTTGACGGTATTTGTATTGGTATAAATTACTGATTTTCAAATTGTTGCTACGGAATCCAAGGCCAAACCATTTACTTTTCTTCGCTCCAATAACAAAAAAGCCGGGCCACATTGTTGCGGCCCGGCATGATTCGGGAATGAGGAATATTGATGCTGAAAATAAAATCTTGCCTTGATTAAAATTAGCTTTTATCAATGCCCACCATCAGACAATGACTGGTCTTGAACATCGGCGTCAATATGGCTGTAAGCAACCTGTAGCAGCTTTCTGGCATCCTGGCTATATGGCTCTAAATCCAAAGCCCGGTACAGGTCGCTTACCGCATCGTAGTACATTTTACCTTTGATGCTGGCGGCTCCACGGCGCATGTAATATTCGGCTTCGTCAGGTTTTATATCAATGGCCACGCCAAAACTCTCAATGGCACTAGCAACGTCTCCTTTGTTCAGTTCTACATTGCCAATAAAGGCGTACACCTCCGCATTTTCACCGTCAAGCATCATAGCTTCCTTCGCATCGGCAATAGCATCGCTGTAATTTTGGTCGAGCAGGTAGCATTGTGCCCTAGCCAAGTAAATATCGCTTTGGCGGGAGGTCCGCAATGCTGCCCGGAAGGCATCCATCGCTTCCTCTTTTTCACCCAACTGAAACCTGATTACGGCAAGGTTGGTCAGTGCCAAAGCATCGCCTGGTCGAATGGCCAAGGCCTGGTCGAGCCATGCGGCGGCAAGTTTCGGTTGTTCCAGTTCCATGAGCGAAATGCCCTTGCCCAAAGTCGCCTCAAAATTTTTGGGGTTGAGCCGAAGGGCCTCGTCGAAGTCGTGTAGCGCCTCGTTGGTGTGCTTGATATTTATATAGGCCAGCGCTCGGTTCACAAACCGGACATCGGTCGGTTCTGCAATAAGCACCATGTTGAAGCATTCAATGGCTCGGCCTGTATGTCCTCTCTGTAGGAGCGTGTGGCCGTATAGTTCGAAAACTGCTGTATCGGTAGGGGTTAACTGCAGAAGCTGTTCCAGCGCCACCTCAGCCTTTCCATATTTCATCAGCTGAAAATTGGCGAGTGCAAGGTTGTAAAGTGCCTTGGTGTTTTGTGGGGCAGCATCGAAAGCGGCAGCGTAGAACTCGGCGGCCTGCTCCATGGCTCCTGCATCATAGAACTGATCGGCCTGCTCAAAGAAATGCTGGGTCTCCAATTCAAAACCTGCTTTCTCTCGAAAGCTATTGCCTTGGGCATGAAGCAATGCTACAGCAAAAAAAAGTACAAATGTGGTAATGGGTATCCTTCTCATAGCTCTCTCGGCTTTTGAAGTGCCTGTGCCCGTTCAGGGAGGTACAGAGCGATAATTTTCTCCGCACATTCTTGTAACAAGTCACGGCGCTATCGGTAAAAAGATGTTCAGGGTGCGTGGCACAAAACAGTGACACATTAGTAATATTAGCAACTTATTTGCCAAAAATCATCTCAAAGTGTTAAAAATCAGTTTTTTACAGATTTTTTCAATTAAAATGTTGCCTTTTTTGAAGTTTTAAACCAAATCGCAAATAATTGATTAAGTGGTAGGTAAATATTTTAATAAAAATAAATTTAATGCCTTGATTTTCAAAATTTGGTACTCTTCTTGCCATTGACATTAAGAATTATACAAATATTACAAACGGGAGATTAAACCAACTAGAGAAGACCGATTTCCTCCTATGTTCCTTGGGCTTGAGAAAAGAAATTACACTACACATTTAATAGTTAAAAAAGGCTAGGGCGGCAGATTGATGCGGATGGTAGGCTTAAGGCCATCCTGCATGGAGAAGGCAGCTTCCGTTATTCGATTGACGACCAGCCACAAAACATCCTGGAACATGAGATCGCTACACATCCTATCCTTGGGCTTGCTATTTCTTTTGCCGAAAACGGCATCCGCCAACTACATTCCTGAACACGAGCAGCAGCTATTCATTGAGTCCTGGGCCAACTTGGCCGTCGAGCAAATGAGACTGTATGGTATTCCGGCCAGCATCACTTTGGCGCAGGCCATCGTCGAGTCCGGCTGGGGCACAGGCTATGTGGCCATTCAAGGCAACAACTACTTCTGCATCAAGGGTAGCAATGGTTGGGACGGCCCCATCATCAAAGCACAAGACGACGACCCGGAATTGTCCAGCTTTCGCCAGTACGTGAGTATCGAGGAATCTTTTCACGACCACTCCAAGTTCCTTCGGGAAAACATGCGCTACCAGCCACTGTTTAAGTTGGACCTATACGATTATAAGGGCTGGGCCTACGGGCTTAAATCGGCAGGGTACGCAACGAAGGAGGATTACGCCGAGTACTTGATTTCCACCATCGAAAAATATGGGCTTTACCTATTCGATTTTGCCATTCCAGCCAACCAAATCAACTCAATTCCTCCTGACGTTGAACAAGTAGCGGAGTTGGTGCTCCCACAAGCGAACGGCATAGGCATTCGCCCGCAAATAATTGATAATCAATTGGGTAATAAAGACGCCGCTGGTGAGAATGGACAGGCTATGTCTGCTCCAAACTACCATTTTGACCGGGAGTCTGTGCCTGCAAGGGTCTCTGGACAACCAACAGTGGAGATGCCTACATCACAGTCGACAATGAAGATAAGTTTGATTTTGCCGAAGGCAGCGCCGAGTTTCGAGCGAAGGTAATTTGAAGCCAGCCTAGCGCAAACGTTTAAGGAAAATAAACGGGAGTAAGCACCTGACCCACAACTTGCATTTAATTACAAGTTGCAGGCAGCGTCTTGCTCCCGTTTTTAGTTTATGAAAGCGACGTTAAGTATTCACTTTAAGCTGCTTACAGATTTTTAAAAAAAAATTTGTCGGTGGTTAATTCAAAGTTTTCTACCTTAGCGGCCGATTTAAGATGAAGTGAAAACTTCATTTGGACTTTTATCATCCCATGAACATTTTTTACTATGAAGCCGATTGTAGTCCGATTACAAACCTATCTCCTGTTTCCTTCTATCACCCGACTTGGAACAATTTCGCCGCCGGGAATTCTTATATTCTCCATGAATAAAAAACGAGGCTGATACTGTTGCTTTGCCAAAACATTGGCGAACAGTTCAACCTTCATGTATTTTTTTCGTAGAGGAAACTGCATCGCTTCTCAGGTAAAGAATCCTGAAAATCCATTTTTTTTAAATTTTAAACCGGTAAAAAAAACGAGGTATGACGAACCGATTACTCCTCAAGTGGCAGTTGCGACTATTCTTCGCAATGAGCCTAATCCCATGTACATTACAGCTTGTCGCCCAATGTGAGTGTGGCACACCGATTCAGGTGCCCGACCCACTTTGCCCGGGCGGCTTCAAGCAATCTTGCTCTGGCGACCTTTTCACCATGAACTACTGCGGCCCGGACACTATCTACATTGGTGCTTCCTGTATGGGAATGCTCAATAGCCCCAGCTCGTTTCTCCAGATTTCAGGTGGAAACGTCTCTTCTTTAGTAGAGTATGTGCCACCCGGAGGCTATCCGATTGGTAGCAACATCCCTGCTGGGACTACAGTCACCGTACACTACATCATTACGTCTCCGTCCAACGTCAAAGACACGCTGTGCTTCAATCTAAGCTATCTTGACACCATCCCTCCAGTGATTGACATCACCTTGGAAAGCGAGACAGTGGCCTGCGAGATGGACGACTACGCTGGTTGGCGCCAGGCTCAAATGGACTCCCTCGAAGCCCATAAAGCTGGCTTCGACAACTGTGGCATTGACACCATTTACAACAATGGTCCGGGTACTTTCACTGACAATTGCGGCTCCATCACCGTCACCTTCTACGTTGAAGACGTATCTGGCAACGTGGACAGCACCACTGCCAGCTACACCATTACGGACACCACGCTGCCCGTTTTAAGTGGCGTGCCAGCTGATACGATAATTGGCTGCGATGACGTGATTCCAATTGTGGCAACTGTCACTGCCTCGGATAACTGTGCCGTAGGCTTGATGGCGACCTTCAACGAAACCAACTCCAAATCGGCGGACTCCACCTCCTGCAACCACTACGATTACACCATTATACGTAGTTGGACGGCAAACGACGGATGTGGCAATGTGGTGACGGAATCGCAAACCATCAACGTGGAGGACACTGGCTTGCCGAGCTTCGACATTCCAGCCGACACAATGGTCAACTGCGGGACACCCGTGGACACCCTCACGCTCGGCTCCTACAGCAACGTGGCGGACAACTGTTCCGCCGTGCTGAACATCACCCTCGCTGATGTAGTCAACAACGGAATGTGCGCACAGGCAAAAACCATCCTGCGCACCTGGACGGTCACCGACCCTTGCCTCAACGCCGTTTCAAAAACACAGACCATCACAGTCGTGGACACCATCCCGCCGACGGCGGTGTTCCCTGCTGATATCACAGTTGATTGTGCCAGCGCTGGTAACATCAACATAACCGGGGTGCCGACCATGGTCAGTGACAACTGCGATACCCTCGCTTTTTTCACCCAACTACCCGATACGCTCGTGACCGGGTCTTGCGACCATAGTTATGTGCTCAAACGTCCGTGGTTGATAACAGATGCCTGCAACAACTCCATCCAGGGCCTACAAATCATTACCGTAACCGACCTTATTGACCCGGTTGTTGGTACACAGGCGCAAAACCAGACCATCTTCTGTGATGATGCCGTTGACGCCGACAGCGTTTTCAACGCATGGGTGAACAACAAAGGCGGAGCCTTGGCTACCGACAACTGCACTAGCACGCCAGACCTGACGTGGGTTGCTTATGACGAAGGCACAAATACAAATGCCTCGTTGGCTGCGCCAAATTGCGCAAGCCCAGCCCTTGGCATCTATCGCACCCGCACGGTGGACTTCATCGTGGAAGACAAATGCGGCAACCGGGACACGACGACAGCGACCTTCACCGTGGCCGACAACACAGCTCCCGTGCTGACCAATTGCCCAACTGACATCCTCACTGATGCCGACCCTGGCCAGTGCGACGCCCTGCTGACGCTGGCCCTTCCAGAAATCATTGAGGAGTGCGGTAATGTGGCTGCTTCGCAAAGTTTTTCCCTAACGGAAATACTGGCAATCCCTAGCGGCATGGACCCCGTTGAGACACCTGTGAACGACCTGGTCTTCAACTTTAACGTGCCAGGCCCGCCGTTCATCGCCACCTCAAGTGGCACACTAAAAATCATTTTGGACAACGTGGATGCGGAGGAGCCTACTGAATTTTTCATGGTCTATGGCGAAGATGGTTCGGTGCTCGGCGCAGTGGCACATACTCCTACGCAGTGCTCCGACACGATGACCACATTTACTCTGACTACTGCTCAAGTCAATGCTTGGGCATTTGACGGGGTACTGACGCTGACCGTGAAGCCTAACATTCCCGTTGGGCAGCCAGGGCGTTTTTCCATCAACCCCATTTGCCCCGGTGGCTCGGTGACTGCCGACTTGGATTACATGACGGAGTATCCAACCACCCTCAAATTTGAGTACAGCCTAAATGGTGGTGCCCGCAACTTGGTGTCGCCAATAGCTCCTGTGACGGAGACATTTGGACAAGGCACGACCAGTGTTACCTACTTTTTCACCGATTGCGCAGCAAACGAAACGACGTGCAGCTTTGACGTAACGGTGGAGGATAACGAAGCGCCAGTTATTGCTTGCCCACCCAACATGAGCATCAACCTCAATTCGGGTGTGTGTACACAGGATGTCTTGATTCCGCTTTTCACAAACATCACTGACAACTGTGCTGTGACGACACCAACTGTACAGTCGCAGCCACTGGATTCGCTCGACCGACTCATCAGCTTCAACTACAACCCGAACCTGAATGATTATGTCGCCAATGACAAGTCGTTTACCTTCACTGGTTTACAGGGCAATGCAACACCAGGAGGTGTGCAACTCATCATTACCATCCAAGGCGATGTGGACTCGGTGGGCGCTTATTTTCAAATTTACGACAACGACGGCAACTTCCTCGGTACCACTGCCAATGGCCAACCGAACGTAACGCCGGGTGACTGCAACACGCCTAGCACGGTGACTTTCACCATCCCTGCTACTACGTTCAACGATTGGGCAACGGCTGGCGACATCCAGATTACCGCAGTTTCGTACATCAACTACCCAATACCGCCAGCCGGGCCAGGATGGGGCATCAACCCCTGTACTCCAGGTGCGGTCACAGCCGATGGCGATACGGATGGCAGCTTTATTTACGCTACTTTCAGCTACCAGAGTGTTGCTCCTACGTTCTCGGCAACAGGTGCTACAACCATCGCCCAAGTGACGCTGACGCCACCGCTGGAGGCTGAAACATACACGCTCAACCAAGGCACGACCACCTTTACTTATGGTGCGACTGACTTGGCGGGCAATCCCGGCAGCTGTTCCTTTTCTGTGACGCTGAACGATGTGGAACCACCCGTTGCGCTTTGTGGCCCTACATTCATTGACATCAACCCTTCGGGCATTGTTTCACAACCAATCTTGGTTTCTGAAATCAATCTTGGCAGTACGGACAATTGTACCATTGCTTCGATGACCGTGACGCCAGCCACTGTGACCTGCAACGATGCACAGAGCAACCCGAATTCAGTAACACTGACAGTGACAGATGCCTCCGGCAATGTGTCCACTTGCAATACTTTTGTCAATGTGACTGTGCTCGGCCCGAACCCAACAGTTTCGAGCACTTGCGGCAGCGCCAATTTGTCGTTGTTTGCGAATCCGCCAGCAGCGCCTGGTGGTGGTAGCAATCCATATCAATATGTTTGGAAAAATCCACAGGGCATACCATTTGCATTCGTTCAAAACCCTGTGATTTTGGATGCAAACCAGAGCAACCTCGGTTTCTATACTGTTGAAATACAAGGCCTGACAGGCTGCGTGGCTGTACAATCCGTACAAGTAACATGCGACTTGCTACCATTGCAAAAACCTGCCATCCAAGCAGTGGATGCATCTATTTGCTCAACAGAAAATGTACAGTTGACTACTCCATCTGTTTGCGGTAGCACCGTCATCTACAAATGGTACAGTGGCAACGCTCCTGGTGTGTTGATTGGCACGACGACAGTGCCAAATTACTCGATGGCACCGCCCGCTTCCGGCATGTTCACCTTCTATGTGGTAGTGGAGCGCAACGGCTGCCAGTCTGCACCATCCGACCCAATCACGGTGACGGTGGAAGCTTCGCCAACAGCAATGCCTTCGCCAACGAGCATCATTCTTTGCGAAGGAGAGCAAATTTTGCTCAACTCCATCAACAACGCAAATGGCACGACCTGCCATTGGACGGGCCCTTGTGGTTTCGAGTCGTTCAATTGCAGCCCAGCACCGATTTTGAACGCTACGCTTTGTAACAGCGGCATTTACACGTTGGTTACTACTAAAAACGGTTGTCCATCCAACCCAGCCACAGTGGCTGTAACGGTGGTGAGCCAACCTGCACAACCGTTCATTTCCAACTCAACAAGCCAAAACACGCCGGCTTGTCAAGGTTCAACACTGACGCTCACTTCCACCAATGTGGCTGGCGCAGTATCATTCCTTTGGACGACGCCTACATTTACCACCATCAGCACCTCCACCAACGTGCTGACCATACCAAGTGCCAACATTGCTCAACATGCTGGGACATGGACGGTGCAGGCCATTGGAAACCCTTGTGTTTCTGTGGTATCGCCTCCTGTGACGGTTTATATGGTACTGCCTCCAGAGGCAGTTTCGGCATCGGCGACTCCAACACAGGTTTGTGAGGGTCAAAGTGTACAACTTTCGGCTACTTCTGCTTCGCAAAACGTGAGTTACTTTTGGGTGTACCCGAATGGCCAGACCACGGTAATACAAAACCCGGTCATCACCAACGTGAACAGCAACAACAGTGGCATTTACAACCTAGTGGTGACGAACGCATTCGGTTGCTCCGTCACATCCTCTGTGGAAGTAAGTGTCATCAACCGGGTGAACATCACCAGCGTCAGCAGTAATGCACCAC
>JAHEAS010000027.1 GCA_024642645.1 Saprospirales bacterium
TGCAATGGCTTGTGAACCAATGAGTTGTGCTTGCTTCGCAATGGCTACCGCTTGGAACATTCGCTCGGCGCTGACCGAGAGCGGATAGGTGTTGTTGCGCAGCACATTGCCAAAAATCAGGAAACGGATGCACTGCTCGTAATAGTCCTGCACGGCATCCACACAGTGGAAACTGGTGGCCCCGAGCGTGAAAGCCTTGGCTTCCATTGCTTCGATATCTGCATCCGTGAAGCCGCCCGTGTTGACGGTGACGGCGTGGACCTCGTGGCCTTGCTCGGTGAGATGCTTGATGCAGAAGGAGGTGTCGAGACCTCCTGAGTATGCGAGTGTTATTTTCATAGAATTTGAAATTTGGTATTGGAAGGATATTGGGACATTAATAACTAATTCACGCAGCCACTGCCTCCGGCGACTGCAAGTTTTTGTCTTCGATTTTCATCACCATTTCTACCAAATTGAAGCCCTGATCTGCCTCCATCTCTTCAATTTTGCTGGGTGCGAGCATACCAGTGCAGAGGCACATTTTGTGGCCGCAGCGCTGGAGGATGTCGTGATTGGGGCAACTTTGGCAGCCCAACCAGAAGTCTTCGTCCTGCGTGAGTTCGGAGAAAGTGACGGGCTTATAGCCAAGTTCGGAGTTGATTTTCATCACGGCCAAGCTCGTGGTGATGCCAAATACACGGGCTGCCGGGTACTTGTCCCGGGCAAGGTTAAAGGCTTGGCGTTTGATTTTTTTGGCAAGGCCAAACTGCCGGAACTCGTGCGCCACAACGAGGCCGGAATTGGCGACGTACTTGCCGTGGCTCCAAACCTCAACATAGCAGAACCCAGCGAGCTTGCCCTCGCCCGTCAGGGCGATGATGGCGTTTCCTGCCTCAATTTTCCGTCGGATGTAGTCGGGCGACCGGCGGGCGATACCAGTGCCTCTTTGCTGGGCTGAGATTTCAAGCAGAGAGCAGATTTCTTCCGCAAAGGTGGCGTGGGCCTCCCCGGCAATATGAACTTTAGCATTCATGTTGCGAGCTTCTTTTGAGGTTGATAATTGCTGATGGAGTTTGATTTTTTATTGGTGCGACTCCATAAGTTATTGTCAACTAGTTTAATAAATAAGTATCTAGTAGCTTGCCTGTAAGGGCTTGGTGGGAAAGAAATCCCCACCCATGGTGGTGATATGTAATGATTAGCCCCGAAGGGGCGGACGGAACGCACGGCGAGGCTGCGGCATATGCGCCGGCATGCTCGGAGTAGAAGTAGGATATGTAAAGAAGTGCGTCGTCATTGATGAGGCAAATGTAGGTGTTAGTTTGACACGATGCAATAACCAAATCAAGAAAACCAAAATAAATATAGAATTAGGGTGTAAATGAATGTGATATGCGGGGAATGCCAAGTGGAAACCTTAATTCGATTTTTTGAGTTTGCCAAAGGTAAATGGAATTCAAAATAATGCTCTTTGAAAGTAAATGCTTTTAAAAAAATTCCTAAATCATCTTTTTTTGAGGGGGTGTTTAAGAAAAAATGACTTAATATTCACTCATGCCCCCTATTTTAATAAGGGGGTGATTAAAAAATAATTAGTTATTTTGAACTTGACGTAATTATTACGCTAACTTTGCACTAGCTCCTATCAAAAGAATTGTCGCCCTTTTTCTACCTGACTCAAGTAGGCCAATTATCAAAAGCAAAAGACATTACACTTCCACCAATCGCACTGTAATCAGTTTCTGGATTTTAATCAAAATGCTTTTATGAAAAAGTTGACTACTAAACAAGCAGCCCCATTTATTCTGTTGGCCTTGATTGCACTGGCATCGATATTTGTGCCTTCGATGCCCAATTTCAATGGTGGTGAAAATTACAATGCTGCCGATACTACCTGGCTGTTGGTGGCTACTGCCCTTGTTTTTCTGATGACACCCGGCCTTGCTTTCTTTTACGGTGGCATGGTGCATCGCAAGAATGTCATTTCTACAATGATTAAAAGCGTGGTGGCTGCGGGCATTGTCGGTGTTATATGGATTGTCGTGGGGTTTAGCCTTGCCTTTGGCGACAGTATCGGCGGCTTCATCGGAGACCCTACCACCTACCTGTTTTTCAAGGGCGTGAATTCTGGCGAACCGTGGAGCCTCGCACCGACCATTCCAAAAACGCTGTTTGCTTTTTTTCAGCTCATGTTTGCCATCATCACACCAGGGTTGGTGGTGGGCGCCGTTGCGGAGCGCATACGTTTTACCTCTTACATCTTGTTTATTGCGCTTTTTAGCCTACTGGTTTATGCCCCACTTGCACACTGGACTTGGCACCCCGATGGGTTTCTGTTTAAAATGGGTGTCCTTGATTTTGCTGGCGGAACGGTGGTTCATATCTCTGCCGGTTGCGCAGCGCTCATGGGCGCACTGGTGCTCAAGCGTAGAAAGTCCCACTTGGACCAGCAGGAAATACCGCCAGCCAATATTCCCTATGTACTAATAGGTACAGGGCTGTTGTGGTTCGGCTGGTTTGGGTTCAACGGTGGTTCTGCACTGGCTGCCAATTCGTTGGCGGTGTCCGCTTTTGCCACCACCAATACAGCTGCGGCTTCGGCTGGCTTGTCCTGGATGTTTTTTGATGTATTGAAGGGCAAAAAGCCTTCGGTGCTTGGATTTTGCATTGGAGCGGTAGTGGGCCTTGTGGCTATCACGCCTGGTGCAGGGTTTGTCCCCATTCCACAAAGTATTTTCATTGGTTCGTTCGCAGCCATTGTCTCCAACATAGCGGTTTACTATAAATCGAAAACTTCACTGGACGATACGCTGGATGTATTTCCGTGCCACGGGCTTGGCGGCATCGTCGGCATGTTGCTGACGGGTGTTTTTGCCAGTAAAACCCTCAACGAGGCTGGAAACGATGGGTTGATTTATGGGAATTTTGCCTTCTTTTTTACGCAAGTAAAAGGGATGGCTGCTGCGGTGGCGTACAGTAGTGTTATTTCTTACTTGATTTTCAAGTTTATCAATTTGGTGGAGCCAATGCGGGTGAGTTCCATTGATGAAGAGATTGGCCTTGATGCTACGCAACACAATGAAAAATACGTGCAGGGCACACTCCTCGTGTCGCAGCCCGATGGTAAAGTGGCTGAGCGGCCACTTTTAGAATAGCGACCGTTTATCCATGATTGAGACCTTGAGCACCTTCCAACTTTATTGGCAAGGTGCTTTTTTGTAGTCAAAACTATCGGTTTATGGTTTTCGATAAATCAAAGTTTGAAAATCTACGTAGGATGCTTCACAGAAAGAAACTGTCGTTGTTTTACTAAATTATGTAATAAATACCGTTTTTTGCCAGCATGAACCTACCTTCTATTCTTTATGTCGAAGACGAACCCAAGGTCGCGGCCTCTATCAAGCAAGGGCTGGAGGAGAACGGCTATCAAGTGGACCATGCACCTGATGGGGCGGTGGGCAATTTCTTGGCGGGCTCCAAAAAGTACGACATCATCCTGCTCGACGTCAACCTGCCACATGTGAGTGGTTACGAAGTGTGCCGTAGCGTCAGGGCAAAAGACCCCAGTGTTCCAATCATCATGCTAACAGCCATGCAGACCATCGAGAATAAAATCACGGGTTTTGATGTGGGGGCAGACGATTACATCATCAAGCCCTTCGACTTTCGGGAGCTGTTGGCCCGTATCAAGGTTTTTTTAAAACGGAGCGCTTCGGAAGGGGAGGCGCAGCAGGATGTCATCCTGCGGGTAGCCGACCTGGAAATGAATACCGATGCTAAGACCGTGCACCGTCGGGGAATGCCAATTTCACTAACAGCCAAGGAGTTTGCCCTGCTCGAATTCCTGCTGAAACGCAACGGCAGGGTGGTTAGTCGATCCGAAATCAGCGAGTTTGTCTGGGACGTAAACTTCGATACAGGTACCAACGTAGTGGATGTGTACATCAATTTTTTGCGCAAGAAAGTTGACAAAAATTTTGAACCAAAACTCATTCACACCAAGCCCGGCATGGGTTATTTACTGAAGGAGTTATGAATATCCTCACTAAACTGACCCTGCGCTTCAGCGCCATCGTAGCGTCTATCTTGACGCTGTTCTCCATTGCCATATTTGTATTCTCTGCCAGCTTTCGAAGCGGCGAATTTTATGACCGATTAGAAAGCCGGGCAATGACCACGGCCCGCTTGCTCCTCACGGTGCAGGAAGTGGACAAGGCCTTGTTGCGAATCATTGACCAAAATTCAATCCCTGCTTTGCCAGAGGAACAGGTGCTGATTTTTGACAAAAACAACGAGCTTGACTATAGCAGCGTGGAAAGCACCAAGAAATCCTATCCGCCCGAACTCTTGGAACGTGTGCGTCGGGAAGGCAAAATCCTTTTCAAAATTGGCGATATTGAACAAGTGGGCCTCATGTACCGGGATGCTGAAGGGGAATTCGTTGTGATGGCCTCCGCTTATGACCGCTTTGGCCGAAGAAAGCTCAAAAACTTGCGGATGATTTTGCTGATTGGCTGGCTGGTGGGCATTGGAATCACTGTGCCGGCGGGTTTGGTTTTTGCAAAACAGGGACTGGCGCCCTTGGCCAAGATGAACAACCAGGTTGCCAATATCAACGCCGGAAACTTGGACCGGCGCTTGGACGAAGGCAACCGCACCGACGAAATTGCCCGACTTGCCATGAACTTCAACCAGATGCTCCTGCGCCTCGAAACTGCCTTTGAGATGCAGCAAAGCTTTGTCGCCAATGCCTCGCATGAACTACGGACGCCCTTGGCCGTTATGCGCAGCCAACTTCAGGTCACCCTCTCCAAGGAGCGCACTGCCGGAGAGTACCGTGCTACGCTCCAGTCGCTGCTCGACGATACAGACGCCTTCGCAAGGCTGACCACAGGCCTGCTCCAGTTGGCCCAATCAAACGTGGAAAATCAGCGATTCCGGTTTAAGCCATGCAGGGTGGACGAAGCACTTTTCACTGCCCAAGAAGAACTGGCAAAGCTGCACCCAAACTACCATTTTCAAATGGACTACGCGGCATTGCCCGATGATGAGGAGGCGCTCACCATCCCTGGAAACGAGCAAATGCTTTCCATTGCCTTCCTCAATTTTATGGACAACGCCTGCAAGTTCTCACCTGAACACACTGTCCAAATCTCCCTTATATCCAGCCAAGGACGCCTCGAAATCCATTTTAGCGACAACGGCATTGGTATTCCGCTCGACGAGCAGGAAAAGATTTACAACGCCTTCCACCGTGCTGCCAACGTTCAGGGGGTTGCCAAGGGCCACGGCATCGGACTGTCACTTTGCCAAAAAATCGTGCACCTGCACGGCGGTGAGATACAGTTAAAATCAGCTCCCGGCAAGGGCAGCGTCTTCATCGTCCGCCTTCCTCTCCAGTCGCCAAATTGATATTTTTTCATTTTAATTTTCTTTTAATATCCCTTTAATGACCGTTTAAGGGGTCTGCCCCAATCTTTGTATCATCAAATACGAACCTCAGGAAGCGCAAGAAAATTTAAGTGAGTGTTTTTCTGCATTAGATTTCCCAGTTGTCCGATTTACTAAAGCCTTGAAATTTTCGCCTTGCTCTCCCCTCAGGGACGGACTCAGAGATTAGACTGTCGCTGAGGGGAGACCACGGGGCGAAAATTTATTTTTAAAAAAGAGAATATCCATGATTTCAAGCAATAAGCAGTGTTGTATTTCACCCGAGCATTTTACTAAAGTTTTTCCTTCTCACCAGAATTCAAACCATTGGCAAACACTTCCTTTTACCTATTTCCTTGAATGTTTTTGGTTGTCGTTGCAAGAGCTAGCTACGGGTTTAGTAGCAACCATATTTAGCAGTAATGACCAAAATTGGGAGGACCTAGTTTCCAAATCGTCTCATAGTAACAGCCTTATAAATAGCCATCTGCAACTGCGGCTCGAATATGTCGCCGCAGGGTGCGGACAAAATTCTCAAACCCGAGTAGTGGTATGATTCTCAAATACTGGGGCCTGCCTCACAACAGTGTGGGGCAGGTCCATTTTTGAGCTATAATCAATTTGTAATTATTGTACGCAGGGCGAGCACAGCCAATCGTCCATGAACATATTTCATTATCAAAAACCTAATTACGCATGAAGAACTCGTTTCTACCTTTCTTACTGTTCACCTTTCTATGTGTTATCCGAGGGGTGCAGGCAAGTACGCCTGCCAACCTACTTCCCGACACCTTGGTGGTGTCGCTCGACAGTGCCCATGCCCCCACCTGCCTCAATGGCGATGACGGGGCACTTTTTATTTCCGTCAGTGGTGGCACCGCACCGTACAGCTTTCTTTGGAGCAATGGTGAAACCACCGAAGATATTGCAGGGCAGTCCGCAGGGCTTTACAATGTATCGGTGACCGATGACGACAACATGACGGTAGTGCTCGAAGACATCCTGTTGCCTGATCCTTCCAACCCGCTGACCGCAACACTTGTTTACGCGGTTCAACCCGGTTGCACAGGACAATTGGGCGCGCTCGGTGTGCAGGTGAGCGGTGATGCGCCACCTTTCCAACTGGTTTGGAGCAATGCCGAAACCACCGACACCATTTACAACCTGCTTGCTGGTGTTTATGACCTTTTGGTGAAAGATTCCAACGGCTGTAACGCAAACTACAGTTACACACTTGAACCACAGTTTCCCGAAGTGGCGCTTTCTGCCGATGGGGATGTGACTTGCAGTCACCCCACTGTAAAATTGGACGGCTCGGCGAGCGTCCTTGGCAGCAACACCATTTTTGAATGGGCCGCCTCCAACGGTGGCGAGTTCAGCTCACCCACCGATGTACTTGTAGTATTCACAGAAAATGCTGGCACCTACTCCCTGACACTGACTGATACCCTAAACGGTTGTGTGAGCGTTGCTGAAATTGACATCGCAGTGGACACACTTGTTCCAACTGTCGATGCAGGATTAGACGTGAACGCCCCCTGCACCAACTCCGCACTAATATTGAACGGCGATGCGATTGCTGGCCCAAACCATACCCTCAATGTTCAGTGGACAGCCTTTGACGGTGGTAATGTTGCTGCTGGCGGCAATACCCTCACGCCCGATATTGACCACGCAGGCACGTATGTGCTGACGGTTCAAATCGTTGAAAATGGCTGCTCCGCAACCGACACGACCATCGTGACGGGCGACAACGACCCACCACTGCTGGCTGTGGATGGCGGTACGCTGAACTGCTTTTCACCAACAGTGCAACTCTCCGCACAAGTGGACACCATGGACACCAGCTTCGGCTGGGCTGGTCCGAACAGCTTCGTTTCTGACGAATTGGACCCAAGTGTTTCGGAAGCTGGCAACTTTGTTTTTACCGTCACCGATACCCTGACTACCTGTACGAGCGTTGCAACTGCCATTGTTTTGGCAGACACCATTGCACCTGTCATCACGGCCACTGGCGGCCAAATCACTTGTGCAAGCACTTCAGTTACGCTGACTTTCACCGCTTCCACCAGTGATATTTCATTGGGCTGGACAGGTCCGAACGGCTTCACCTCCGATGAACTGACCCCTGAAGTTTTCGAAGCGGGCGACTATACGCTGACCGTGATGGACACCTTAAATGGTTGCTCCGCAATGGCCGTTGCCACAGTAACTGTCGACACATTGGCTCCCTCCGCAGATGCTGGGGCAGATGTGAACACCCCCTGCACCAACACCGCCCTCTCCCTGCAAGGGTTTGGCGGCGCTGGCCCCAACTATTCCATCACCGCCAATTGGACAGCTTTCGATGGTGGTCATATCTTTTTGGGTGCAAACACCCTCACGCCTGATATTGACCACGCTGGTACGTACGTGCTGACGGTTCAAATCGTTGAAAATGGCTGCTCCGCAACCGACACGACCATCGTGACGGGTGACAATGACCCACCACTGCTCGCCGTGGCGGGTGGTACACTGACCTGCTTTTCACCAACCGTTCAGCTTTTTGCGGCAGCGGATACGATGAACACCAGCTTCGGTTGGGCAGGCCCGAACGGTTTCACGTCTGACGAGTTGGAGGTACTGGTAATGGAGGCAGGAGATTATGTTTTCACCATAACTGATACCCTGACTACCTGTACCAGCATTGCAACTACAAGTGTTTTGGCAGATAACGACCCACCTGCCTTGGCAGCTGTTGGCGGCATCATAACTTGCGTAAACGCAACTGTCACATTGGATTTTACTTCATCCACCGACAATATTTCCTTTACATGGAACGGGCCAAACGGTTTTACCTCAACAGAACCAAACCCGGAAGTGACCGAGGAGGGTGATTATACTTTGTCCGTAATGGACACCTTGAATGGTTGCTCCGCAATGGTCGTGGTGGCTGTTGCAATAGACACTATCGCCCCAGTAGCCGATGCCGGTGCTGACGCAACCCTGACTTGTGCCGCAACTTCGCTCCAACTGGGCGGCGCCGGCACTTCACAGGGCAATGAATTTGGCTATGCTTGGACGACAGTGGATGGCAACATTGCCGCAGGCGATGACACTGCCACGCCTACCGTAGATGCTGCTGGTACTTATGTACTGACAGTTTCGAACACTGTAAACGGTTGCACCGCTACCGATATGGTTTTGGTAGATGGGAATACTGTGGCCCCAACTGTTTTCGTCCAAGGCGGTAACATCACCTGTGTGTCGCCATCGGTGACCTTGTCCAGCAGTTTTGTTTCAAACAATACCACCTTCGGCTGGACAGGCCCCAACGGGTTCACCTCCAACGACCCCAACCCAGTGGTGACCATCCCCGGCGACTACATCCTGACAGTGACCGATACCCTGAATGGCTGCAGCGGTTCAGCTGTCGCTACGGTGATTGAAAACACCAACAACCCAGTTCTGCAGGCTACGGGAGGATTCATCGGTTGCACGGCGGCTCCAGTGACCCTCAATGCAATCGCATTTGGCTTGGTAACCTATGCATGGACGGGCCCGAACGGATTTACTTCCACCCAGCAGAACCCTACCGTGAGTGTGACGGGTAATTACACCGTGACGGCCACGAATACGCAAAGCGGATGCAGCAGCTCAACCACCGTGACGGTGAGCTTCAACACCACGCCACCCGTTGCCAATGCAGGCCCTGGGTTTAGCATGAACTGCAACGTAATGATTGGCCAGCTCAACGGCAACGGTTCCTCCCAGGGCGTTGGGTACACGTATGCATGGACAACCACAAACGGCAATATCGTTTCAGGCGCAAGCACACTTATAGCGACGGTGAACGCAGTTGGGACTTACAAACTGGTCGTCACCAATGCTGCAAACGGCTGTACCGCCAGCTCCAGCACAACGGTAACGCTCTCGCCGCCAGTCAGTGTCATTGCTACAGGTACAGATGCCACTTGCTTTGCCTTCCCATCTGGTTCGGCAACAGCAATAGCTACTGGCGGAACGGGATTTTATACTTACACTTGGTCAAATGGAGCGCATGTTGCCACTGTGTTTGGCTTGATGGCTGGCACTTACACCGTGACGGCAACAGCCAGCAACGGTTGCACGGCCACCGCTTCGGTCACTATTGGACAGCCGGCCACCGCAATTAATATTGCCGTTTCGGCAACACCGCAAACTGCACCTGGCATGAACAACGGCACTGCCTCTGTCAGCATAGGCGGTGGTACTTCTCCTTATTTCATCAATTGGAGCAATGGCGGCACGACGACGACCATTGCTGGGCTTGCCCCAGGCGCGTACAATGTAGTGGTGACAGACTTTAACGGTTGCTCCGCAATTGCGACAGCAAACGTAAATGCCGCTGCATGTGCCCTTACCGCAACCATTGCCACCTCAAACGCCACCTGTTTTGGTACTGCCACGGGCAGTGCCACGGTGACAGTGAGCAACCCAATGAACCCAGTACAGTACAGTTGGTCGAACGGAGGCAACCAAGCCACCGCTAACAACCTCGCTGCTGGCACCTATACTGTTTCGGTAACAGATGCCGCAGCATGCACGGTTCTACTGACTTTTCAAATCACAGAGCCTCTCCAGCTCACTGTTGTTGAATTGTTTCACAACGATGCCACTTGTCCCAATGGTGTTACAGATGGCTCGGTCACCGCAGCCGTCAACGGTGGTACGCAGCCATACACCTATGCCTGGACGAACGGCAGTAGCGCAGCTACTGCAGGTGGTTTGAGTGTTGGTTCATACACACTTTCTGTAACGGATACCCATGGTTGCCAAACAACCCTCACGACCAATATCGTGGGAACGGATACCGAAGCACCGGAACTCGTCTTGCAGGACATCAACGTGGCCTTGAACGCAAATGGTACGGCCAACCTGAACGCAGCAAATTTTGACGCTGGCAGCAGCGACAACTGCGGAATCGCCAACTGGTCGGCCAGCTTGTCAACGGTTGATTGCAGCCAAATCGGCACCCAGACGGTTATCGTCACAGCGACCGACGGCAGCGGCAACGAGGCCACTGGCAGCGCCCAGGTTACCGTCCAAGACTTGATCGCACCGACGCTGACTTGCCCAAGCAACCTTTCTGCTTCTGCCTGCAACTCCGCAGTGAGCTTTGCACTTCCTGCCGTCAGTGACAACTGTGGAGTGGACATGTTCTTGCTTGCGCAAACAACAGGATTGCCTTCTGGCGCCGATTTCCCTATCGGCACAACGGTGCAGACCTTTGAATACACGGATGCCTCTGGCAATACCGGCACTTGCAGCTTCAATGTGATAGTGGCAGACGAATTGACCTACGCAGCGGTGCTGTCGGACGTGACCTGTGCCGGCGCTTGTGATGGTGCAGTCAACCTGACCGTTTCCGGCGGCTTGCAGCCTGTGACGATTGATTGGAGCAATGGCGGCGATGGTACCGGACTTTGCGCTGGCAGCTACTCGGTCGTTATTTCGGACGCTGATGGCTGCAGCAACACGTTGAATTTCATCGTCAACGAACCACAGCCACTCGCTATCTCACTGACCTCTACGAGCCCTGCTTGCCCCAGCGACCTTTCTGGTTCTATCCAGACAGTGGTGACGGGCGGTTCGGCGGGCTACAATTTTGATTGGTCAAACGGTAGTACAGAAGATAATTTAACTGGCTTGGGTTCGGGCGTTTACACCGTGGTTGTGACCGATTTCAATGGCTGCTCCCTCTCCGAAGTAGTTAACCTGGTAGCAACTGACACAGAGGCGCCCACCCTTGTTTTACAAAACGCCAGCGCAGCGCTCGGCGCAAATGGCAGCGTGACGATCAGCCCGACACTGTTCGATGCTGGCAGCACGGACAACTGCGGTATTGCCAACTGGACCGTTTCACCGAATACATTTGATTGTGGTGACCTGGGCACTCACGTCGTAACGCTAACAGCCACTGATGGCAGCGGCAACAGCACATCCAACACGGCTACCGTGACAGTTACGGACAATATTGCGCCAGTAATCACTTGCCCTGCCAGCATCGCTGTTGGCGCATGCAACCCAACGGCCACGTTCGCCCTGCCAACCGTGACGGACAACTGTCCGTTGAACTTGGCGCTGCTCGTACAAACCAGCGGCTTGCCTTCTGGCTCCGATTTCCCAGCTGGAATGACAACGCAAACGTTCGGTTACACTGACGCAGCTGGCAACAACGCTACTTGCAGTTTCACGGTAACGGTAAGCCCGGCGGCCAACATTACGCCTTCGTTTACAAATGCTACCTGCAACGGTACTTGCAACGGCTCGGCCACGGTGGCCATCAGCGGTGGCCTGCCGCCGTTCAGCGTATCGTGGAGCAACGGCCAGACTGGAACGACGGCCACCAACCTCTGCGATGGTGCCTACGAAGCATCGGTGACAGACGGCGCGGGTTGTCTGCAAACACTGACGTTCACCATCACCGAACCTACTGCACTGCAGCTGACGGTTGACCTCGTGACCAACGATGTGAACGGTGCGGGTGTGGGCGCTGCGCAAATCAGTGTTACTGGTGGCGTTACGCCATACACATACGCTTGGACCCGCAATGGGCTTCCAATTTCTGCTACTGGCCAAGACCTGACAGGCCTGACGATGGGCACTTATGTGGTAGTGGTCACCGATGCGAATGGTTGTACCATCACAAGTGTGAACATTACAGTACAAAACCTGACGGGCGTCAGCGAACCAAGCTGGGGCATGGGAGCTACCCTCCAACCCAATCCAGCCTCCAATCAGACGCTGATTGTTTTGCAGAACCCATTGACGCAGGCACTGGAGGTGCAAATGTTTGACCTGACGGGCAGGTTGGTAAAGCGCCAGCAGTTTGCTAGTCAAACCGATCGTCTCAGCCTTGATTTGACAGGTTTGACCGCCGGCGTTTACAACGTCCAACTGCGTTCGGCAGGTGGTGTGACTATGCGCAGGTTGGTGATTGGAAATTGATTTTGATGAATAACTATGAACCCATAGTGCCAAAAATTCTCCGTCCCCTTACTAAATTGAGGGGGCGGAGATACCTGGTACAATGGCACTTTTAACCTGAAAAAAATGATGTGGCCATGAACTCCAACAAAGGGTTTATCGCAATGTCTTCGGTTTTGCTGCCTGTTTTGCTCCTGTTGGGTTTTCATGCATACAACCTGAATTTGGAAAGAGAAGCCAAAGCACACGAAATCGAGCTACTTGAAGACGAAATAAGAGACTTCGGAATTTTGAAAAGCTATCTGTTGGAGCAGGTGGATAGCCTTCAGCGTACTTACAATGCCTTGGTTATAGAAAGCGCAAGCCTGGATTTCCTGTCGGAGACGACTAGGCTAGAGCTCGAAGAAAAGGCGACCCTCATCAAAAACCTAGAAACAATCGCCCCAGACAGTAAAGATGTGAGCACCTTAAAATCAAAAGTTGAGGGGCTGCTAAAACTGAAGGCGATACTTGAACATGACATTGCTGACCTAACCTCCGGAAAAGAGCGACCCCAGCTTTGATAGGCAGGCTTAGGCCCTCGATAAAATTGTATTTGTTCCAAAGCGAATTAGTGATAGTCGGAGGCCCATCCAAAAGAGGATGGGCTTTTCTATTTAACCTAAGTTGCGGATGCTGGTTGATAAGGGTTGATAAAGGTTGATATTTAGCAGCTTGGGGGTAAAATCGACCCTTATCAACCTCATAAACTCCATCAACCAGCTCAAATCTTAAATTATCCGCAACTTGAATTTGATAATAATCAGTTCTTCAAAATAGTAATGACAAGGCTTTTCCTTCAAAGGCTCTTTACTGTATGCACTTATGATTTATGCTCATTATTATCCATTATTCAAATTTAAAAACACCGGCACCAATCGTCAGACGGACATATGGGGCTACCATCAGCCCAGGTTCGGGCGGCCCTTGTATTTCATCGTCTCCCTTCCAATCCCAATTCGGGACGCCCATCATGCAGCCAGCATCCAATCCAGCAATGAAGCCACCAACTTTTTTCAAATTCTGCTTTCGGGCAACTACGCTCTTGAAACTGACGCCAAGATCGAACAGCATTCCGCCGTAGTCATAGGTCTTTTTCTTGCCGGGCAAAATTGGTTCGAGTTGGTTGAACAGGATACTGCGTTCAGTTGAGGTATTCTTGATTTTCAGTGAGTAGACAAATCCGCCTATGCCAGCGTTGACCAT
>JAHEAS010000520.1 GCA_024642645.1 Saprospirales bacterium
TCCATCAAATTGCTAATGGCCGGAAACAGCCCATCGCTTGTGTCCATGCAACTGCTGCCGAACTGGCGCACCAGCGCTCCCTCCTTCAATTTTGGAAGCGGTCTGTAGTTCACTTTCAACTGTCCGCCCATCAATGTCGAGAAGGCAAAGGCGCTCCCTACGCCCATCTTCCCAGACACATAGAGCAGGTCGCCGGGCTTGGCACCTTTGCGGGAAATGATGGGCCCTGACTTAATCAAACCAGCGGCGGTACCGCCCATTTCAAGGGCAGCGGATTGGTTGGTGTCGCCTCCGAGCACGAAAACGCCAAACGCCTCACAGGCCTCGGCAATGCCCGATTGGAGGGCTTCGAGCTGCTCAGGTGGGTAGTCCGGGGGGATGTTTTGCGAAAGCAAAAGACCCAGCGGTTCAGCTCCGACGGCTGCAATATCGCTCAGGTTCACCACTACTGTCATCCACCCGATAAGGTAAGGGTCAGCGTACAGCCCCGTCGCAATTTCTTCCACAATACTATCCGTCGTAAGGGCAAGCACACTCCCATCGGCGAGTCGTACAAGCTCGGCATCGCTCTCCAAAAAATCGTTCACTTCAAGTGGCGAGCGAAGGAACTTTTTGGAGATGCTCCGTAAGAAATCATTTTCCTTAAACACTGTTTTTGGTTCCATGCAAAGAGGGTTTTGTTTGTTGCCAAAATGCGCTAATTCAAGTTGAGCAACCCTGACTTTTGTCAATTGGCGCAGCGACTTTTGGCAAAGCCCAACTTGGGTTATGGGAACTTGACCAATATTGAGGGCATATTTTCAAAATACACCCTACCTTGCCGCCACCTTAAAACAACTATGAGATGACCATGCTCACCAACCCACAGCTCGACCTCGCATTCGACTACGTTCGGAACACCAACAAAAACATTTTCCTGACGGGCAAAGCTGGCACTGGCAAGACCACATTTTTGCACAGAATCAAGGCCGAAGGCTTCAAGCGCATGGTCGTCACGGCGCCGACCGGGGTCGCCGCCATCAACGCCGGGGGCATGACGCTGCACTCGATGTTCCAACTGCCGTTCGGCCTGCACCTGCCTGGCGTCACCCGGGAGGAGAGCCGCCAACGGCGTTTTTCTGGGCAAAAAATCGCCCTCATCCGCAGCCTCGACCTGCTCGTGATTGACGAAATCAGTATGGTCCGGGCCGACCTCCTTGATGCCGTGGACGAGGTACTGCGCCGTTACCGGGACTATTCCAAACCTTTCGGTGGTGTGCAACTACTGATGATTGGCGACCTGCACCAGCTGCCGCCAGTGGTGAAACAGGACGAGTGGGAGATGCTGCGACCGCATTACGATACCACCTATTTTTTCGGGAGTCAGGCACTGAAAAAGACGGACCCGGTGTCCATTGAACTCAAGCATATTTACCGCCAAAGTGACCAGACTTTCATTGGCCTGCTGAACAAGGTGCGGGACAACAAACTCGACGACGAGGTGCTGGATTTGCTCAACACCCGCTTCGTGCCGAACTTCCAGCCGGACGAAAAGGAAGGATACATCACGCTCACCGCCACCAACGCCGCCGCCAACGACATCAATTCCATGCGGCTCGAAAACATCGCCTCGCCGAAGTTCAGTTTTCAGGCAAAAATCGATGGCGATTTCCCGGCCATGGCCTACCCTACCGAGCAGGTTTTGGAGTTCAAGGAAGGCGCTCAAGTCATGTTCGTGAAGAACGACATCAACCAAGAGAAGCGCTATTTTAATGGTAAAATCGGGCAGATAACGAAGATTGCCGACGGCGAAATCCATGTGCGCTGTCCCGACGACGAGTACGATATCGTGACCGTGCCTGTAGACTGGCAGAATATCCGCTACAGCCTCGACGAAAAGACGAAGGAGGTAAAGGAAGACCTGCTCGGCACCTTCACGCAGTACCCGCTCAAACTCGCTTGGGCCATCACCATCCACAAGAGCCAGGGCCTCACCTTCGAGCGGGCCATCATTGATGCGCAGGCGGCGTTTGCGCATGGGCAGGTTTACGTTGCGCTCAGTCGCTGCAAGACTTTTGAGGGAATTGTGCTGCGCACGAAAATCGCCTACCACAGCGTGAAAACGGACTCAGTGGTGAAGGAATACAGCGAGGACGCCGAACGGAACGCCCCCGACGAGGCGCATTTGCGGGAGTCGAAACGCATTTACCAACAGGATTTGTTGAAGGAACTGTTTGGGTTTCGGGGCATGAAACGCAGCTTCGACCAGCTCTTCCGACTGACGATGGAGCATCCCGGCGCCATACCCGGCGAGGCGCTGTCGAATTTTCGGGCATTCGCAAAAAAAGCGGAGGACGAGGTGATTTCAATGGCCGAAAAATTCCTGCCGCAGCTCCAGTTTTACTTCAACCAACCAGAACTGCCAGAGGAGAACGAAGCACTCCTTGAACGGCTGCAAAAAGCGGGCGGCTATTTCACCCAAAAACTGAAAGATGAGCTGTTGCCGGAGGCAAAAAAGCCGCAGTTCGTGACGGACAACAAGGCCGTGCTGAAAACCGGCATGGAGCAATTGGATAATTTGCAAAAAGAGATTTTTGTAAAAAACGCTTGCTTTCAAGTTTGTGTGCAGGGGTTTGGCACCCATGCCTACGTTCGGGCGAGGGTGAATTCGGAACTGGATTTTTTGGCGACGAAAAACACAGCCCCGCCGAGTTCGGGCTACGTGCCGGGCATGCCGAAGAACACGCCGCACGGCGAACTTTTCGGCCAACTGGCCCGCTGGCGCAAAATGGAAGCCGAGGAGCGTGGCAGCGAACTCTACGAAATCCTGCCGACCAAAGTGCTGGTGGAACTAGTGAAAGTATTGCCCACCGACCCCACTTCGCTGCGGCGGGTGAAGGGTTTCGGCGATGTAAAAGTGCGGCATTTTGGGCCTGCCATCCTCGAAATCATTGAAAATTACTGCTCCAAACGGGGCATCCCGACCAACCTGTTGGCTCCCCTCGAACCTCCCAAACCACCGAAGCCGGACACTAAATTGGTCAGCCTCGAAATGTTCCAAGCGGGTAAGACGATTGAGGAAATCGCACAAGAGCGGGGCTTCGTGGTTGGTACCATTCAGGGGCATTTGTCGCATTTTGTGGAGCAGGGCGAACTGGACATCCATGCGCTGCTGGACAAGGCGCAGGTGGACGAAATCTCCCAGTTTTTAATAGACACACAAGCGACGGGGACACCAGAGGCGAAGGCACATTTCGGGGATAAGTATTCGTACTCGCAACTGCGGATGGTGATGATTTGGTTGAAGCGGGGAATTTCAGATTGATTGCTACTTGAAATTTTGTGAAAGCAGCCTGCTTTACTGAAGTTTCCACCTTCAAGGAATACCATTGTGGCGGGGCTTCCCGGCAGCAATTCCACGGCTTCCGGTAAAGTGTATGTTTGTTGATTAATAACTGATGTTACGCAGTCTCTTCCGGCCTAATTTTTTTAGCGGAAAATCAATTCAAAATCCGTTAAAAACAAAATCCTGTTTGAGCGCAGCGAGTTTGATTTTGTTTAGGATTTTGAATTGATTTGGAGCGTTAAGAAAAAAATTCAGCCTTGATTTTTGGTTCTTTTCATC
>JAHEAS010000521.1 GCA_024642645.1 Saprospirales bacterium
CTTTCATGGCCTGTAAGACGTGGACAGTGATGCGCTTGACTTCTTTTGTGACTGACATGGTGGAAGGATTGGAGGATTGGAGGATTGGAGGATTGGAGCGTAGCTGGTGTACCGGAACACCTTTCACCCTTCAATCCTCCAATCCTTCAATCCTTGATGACCCGCCAAAGGTAAAAGTTTCTGCCATTCCTTAATATTGCCGTGTAATTTGCCACATACCAATCTTTTAAATGAAAAAATTCAAGAAGCCCCTCCTATTTGCATTGACCGTTGTGGTAATGATAGCCATCCTCGGACAGTTCGTCCGGCTGCCATTCTTGGGCGTGCACCCACATGCTGCAATACCTCGACACACGGCAGTCGTCTTACCGCTTGGGGTAAAAGATTTCCAGCAACTGCAATCAGAAGATGGAAAGAAAAGCCTTGCCAACATCGCCGTACCGTCCGACCTTCTGAAAGATTTAGCTGCTTTTGACCAACACTTCAGGAAACTCTTTTCCCAAAAAAGTCAAGCCGAAACCATCATAGCGCTTCAGCCCACCCGCAGCAGTGGCATGGACGCTCTTTTCATTTTTGATGGGATGAGGGGCAATGACCTCAAAACCATTTTGGGCAAAAAACCAGCTTGGCGGATGCGAAAGTCCATTTTTAAAGACAATGACGTGTACACGGTTCAGCTGGACAAAGAAACGTTCGCAATGGCACGATTCCGCAATCTCCTGCTATTTGCTCGCCATGCCTATCTCGTCGAAAATGCCCTCAGTCAATTGGAAAAACCTGCCAATGCCCTGTGTCGGGACAGCGGTTTTTCGGGCGTGGCAAAGGCAGTTAACGCAACAGGAAATACCCTTCCCGTGTTGCTCAACCTCAGCGAACTCGGGCCTCAGTTCAGCCCAATGCTCGACCCGTCCCGCCTCCACGACCTTGAAGGACTTACCAACACGGCTCGCTGGCTACACCTTGATTTGCCCTTGAATCAAAATAATACGGACTGGAGCGGCAGCTTCAGCATGGCCGAAGGTCACCCAATCATGGACGCCAATGCAAAAGGGAAATCGCAACCATTTAAGCTCGTGCTGGGCACTTTGCCGGACAATCTAACTGCCTTCGCCTGGCTGTCTTGCGACCGTATCGTTGCTGCGTCAGAGACTGGACTTTGGCGGACTTATTTTGCTTCCTGGGCATCCAACGAGGTGGCCGCAGCAGTGGGCGAACCGCTTGAAAATGGCGCTACCGAGCAGTTTCTCCTCCTAAAAACCAAGGACTCAAATGGGACGGAAGCCAAGCTTGCAGCACTCGCAAAGCGTCTTGAAAGCCCGGAAAATTTTGATTTCCAAATGTTCAAAATAAGGCGGTTCAAAGGACTGCCACTGGACAAGATGCTAATGTTGGGCAGCAATATGCATGACCCCTACGCCACGGTGCTGGGTGAATATGTGCTTTTTTCCAACTCAAAAACAGGACTGGAACGTTGGCTAGGCAAGTACCTAGCAGGGCAAACCTGTTCGAAAAACGTTGACTTTTTGCAGGTGCTTCGCAATTTGCCGAAGACAGCCAACGGCCTGCTATTTTTCGAGAGCGACAGGGCTTGGCCTTTGGCTTCGCAATTTTTTGAGGAAGGGCTGTTGGGAAAAATTGGTCGCAATCCGCTGAATTTCAGCCAACTGGTAGCCACGTTTTCCCGAAAGGGTAAAATTTGTGAACTCCAATTTGCTACACCGATGAGAACGTCTACCACTGCGCAGTCTGCCCCTGCCAACATTCTCTGGAAGACACCGCTTGGCAACCGTGCTACCACCCCGCCCACCGTTTTCACCAACCCTGAATCGGGCGAGCCAGAAATTTTCGTGCAAGACGCCAGCCACACGATTTATCTGATTTCGAAGGCTGGACGAATACTTTGGCGCCGGCAGTTGGACGAGCCCATCCGCTCCAAAATTTGGCAGCTCGACCTGAACAACGACAAAGCGGAACAGTTTGCGTTTAGTACAGACAGCGGCATCTTCGCCATTGACCAGACAGGTGAGAATGTTGCTGGCTTTCCCCTCCGGCTGCAAACCCCAGCCTCCAACGGCGTGACGGTCGTGGATTTTTTCAAAAGCCATGAATACGAATTTTTTATTGCCTGTAAGAACGGGTCGGCTTATGGCTTCGACGAAAAAGGCAGTCCGGTGGAGGGTTGGCGGCCTAAAACTGGCATTGGCACGGTGCGCCATCCACTGGTCCATTTTCAGGCAAAGGGCAAGGATTTCCTGATGCTGCTCGACACGGCGGGCGTTCTGCAAGTTTTCCAAAAAAATGGAGAGTACCGTTTCCCGAAAAAAGATTTGGCGGCGACGTTTTTACAAAGCCCTGATTTTCAGTCCGATGGAGAAAATTACCGCATCGTGGCCTGCGACAACCATGGACGGGTGGATGTGACCAACCTCGAAGGTGGCGGGTTCAAGCTCGCACTGGACGTCAGCGTAAAAAAGGAAGTACGATTTGCTTTTGCCGATGTAGTGGGTGACCAACGTAAAGATTACCTGGCACTCAGCGGCAAAGATTTGGTCGTGTATTTTTATGAAGGGAAAAACTTTAAAAAGGCATTCAAATACCAATTCCCACAACCACAAGACGCCGTTTTCCCGGTAGCATGGGCGAACCGAAAAGCGTTCACAGGAACGTTTTGCGAAGCAAAAAGTCAAATCAACCTGCTGGATGGTCAGGGGAAATTGCTGCCACAGTTCCCGTTAGCTGGCACAACGGCTTTTTCAATCGTTGACCTTCTTGGGGATGGCAAGCCGGTGGTCGTGGCAGGAAATGGGGCGAGCATCGTGGCTTACTCGCTCGAGTGAGTTGGTTAAAACTCAATTTCCCATCGAAAGCAATTGAGGTCGTTGACCACTTCCTCTCCAACGGCGGTGAAGCCGCTTTTTTCGAGTACCCGGTTCGAGGCCAGGTTCAGTTGGTTGGTGTAGGCGACGAATTGGGTGATTCCAAGCACTTCACGACCGTATTGCAGCAGGCGCTGTGCGGTTTCCGTGGCAAGCCCTTTCCCAGTATGTTCCGGGGCAATGGAATAACCGATTTCCACCTCTTTCCCCGGCTGAAAATGCAAGTGGCGAAACACTGCATATCCGATATACGCCTGATTATCAACAGTTTTTATCGCCAAAACACCAAATTCTGGGTTTTCCGAACTGTATTTTTTCCAAGTTGCCATGCGCTCACGAACGGGCGCTTCCTCCGTCACCACTGGTCGGATGAAATGCATCGTCACAGTATCAGTTTGCAAACGGAAGATAAAAGGGAAGTCGTCGTCGTTGACTAGGCGAAAGGAAAGTCTGTCGGATTTGAATTGCATAATTTGGAAGACAGGTATTTGTCAAATTTGGTTTCAAATTAATGGCATTGTTGCCAGTTTTTATCAAAAGTGGGCCGCTAGGTTGATTTTCGGTTGAAAAGCACGATAAGTATGGCGTGTTATGCGTTTTTTGCAGAAATTTTCAAACATCCGAATGAAACATCCCATGCTGTTAGACAACCTCACCACTGCCCGCTTACGGTTCAGGCCGCTAGCACTTGCCGACAAGCCTCGGCTGATGGGCTTTTTTGAAGACC
>JAHEAS010000522.1 GCA_024642645.1 Saprospirales bacterium
ACAGCATTGTAGTGGAAGGTATGTTTGCCAACCTTGGGCAGGATTTCGATTATCGCCTTGTATCTGGTGGGCCTGAAGCAACAGAAGAAATTGATTTTAAAAGCCTCAATCTTGGATTGTTGTATCGTGTGAATATGCAGCGTAATTTTATCGAATTAGGTCCTGTTTACTCAAAAGTAAATTCCGTGAAACACACGTCTGAGAGTGACGCCACAAAATTCTATGAAGACAATTACCTCTCCGGTGTCCTCGGTTTTGGTGCATACCTCACTGGTGCCGAAACTTTTTCCCTAGGCATGGGGCTTCGCTTTCATTACACTTTTGCTGACCTGGTCAACGATAATGGCCAAAAGGCTGGCTACCCTACCCCTAGCAAAGTGATACCTTACCCTGATGCGGCTACCTCGCATTTCGCTTATGCAGAGGTGATGTTGGAGCTAAATTTTGGCGTCGGCCATTTTGCAAAAACTTCTTGCTCTGATCGCTTCCACAAAATGAGAAGGCGATAAATGCTTGTCTTTGTTACGTCTTAAACCATTTTGTTTTCAAATTAAAACAAAATTGTATCTTGCGGTGAAAATCTAAACACACCGCCATGAACGAGCTTTCCGTTTGTTTACTTTTCTTAACCCTTGGACTCTTAATTGGGGCTTTGGTTAGTTGGCTTTTTGCAAAGCTAAAATACAGTAGAAGTGGTATCGACTCAGAAACTATTCAACTGGATTTTGTTTCCCGACAGCAGTACGATGCAGCCATTTCTCAGCAGTCATTTTTACACAATGAACTGAAAACCAAGCAAGAAGATATTGTTTTCCTAGAAAAAACGCTTTCCTCCAAAGAACGTGACTTGCTCTATTTGGAAGAAAAACTAACCGCATGGAAAAAGGATTATGAGGAACTACAGCAACGTGCTCACCTTGAATTTGAGAGTGTGGCCAGTCGACTACTGGAGGAAAAGTCTAAAAAATTCACCGATCAAAATGAAAAACAATTAAACGATTTGTTGCATCCGCTTCGAGAGAAAATCCGAGAATTTGGCCAGGATGTGGAAAGGCGTTTTACCGATGAGGCGAAGGAAAAGGTTTCTTTGAAAAAAGAAATCGAACTGCTGCATGGCCTCAACCAGCAACTCAGCTTGGATGCTAAAAATCTTACCTCCGCCCTCAAGGGTGACTCCAAAGTGCAAGGCGATTGGGGAGAAATGCAGTTGGAAAGACTGCTAGAAAAGTCCGGTTTGGTACGGGGAACACATTTTGAAGCACAAAACTCTTTCAAAGATGTAAACGGACATGAAAAACGCCCCGATTTCGTCATTTATCTTCCAGACGAAAAGCACTTAATAATTGATTCTAAAGTTTCACTAAAAGCTTACGAAAAATTCTACAACGCTGATAATGAGGAGCTTAGAGTGCGTCACTTAAAAGAGCATGTTGACTCCATTCGACAACATCTTAAAGATTTGAATGGGAAAAACTACCCTCAACTTCATCAACTCAATTCACCCGACTACTTGCTGATGTTTGTGCCAATTGAGCCTGCATTTGCTGTTGCTCTGCAACACGACAATCGCCTTTTCTTAGATGCTTTGGAGAAGAATATCGTCATTGTCACCACCTCTACCCTACTTGCTACCATGCGGACGGTTTCCTATATATGGCGACAAGAGCGCCAAAAACGGAATGTATTGGAAATTGCCCGTCAAAGTGGGATGCTCTATGATAAATTTGTAGGATTTGTGGAAGATTTGCGCGAGGTGGGAACTCGCCTTGACCATGCCCAGAGCGCCCTGAACGGAGCCATGAACAAATTGTCAGAATCAAAAAAATTTGGTGATACATTAATCGGACGTGCCCAAAGAATCAAGGAATTGGGGGCTAAGGCGACTAAAACACTCCCTGCGGACTTATTTACTGATGATGCTGCAATGGAGGAAAAAGATTTGATAGAAATGCCAGAAGAGAAACTACAATAATTCAAGGCACTCGCGCAGGCTGTGCTGCCAATGAGCTATATTGATGCCATAGTTATTCTTGATTTTCGCCTTGTTAAGCAAGCTATAGGGCGGTCTTTTTGCAGGTGTTGGGTAGTCTTTTGTTTCGATGGGATTGACTTTAATGGGCATCTTTTTGAAATCAAATATTGCCACAGCAAAATCGTACCAGCTCGTCACTCCTTCGTTGCTAAAATGGTAAACGCCTGTGAAGTACTTTTTGTCAACGACTTGATCTTCCGTTTTTTGTATAATATCCAATAAAACCTGGGCAAGGTCTCGGGCATAGGTAGGTGTCCCAATCTGGTCATAAATTATAGAAAGTTCCTCCTTTTCAGCGCCCAAACGAAGCATCGTTTTCACAAAGTTATTGCCGAAGGAAGAATAAACCCAAGAGGTGCGCAAAACCAACGCTCCGCCAGGGTGATTTTTCAGCACTGCTTCATCTCCATTGAGTTTTGTGCGGGCGTATGTGCCTTGCGGATTGGTAAAATCAGTCTCGATATAAGGCTTGGTTTGCTGCGTGTGATAAACATAATCGGTGGAAATATGCAGCATTAAAGATTTGTGAGCAGCGCAGGCTACTGAAAGATTTTCAGGACCAATCGTATTGACTTTCCAAGCAAGATTGGTCTCACTTTCCGCCATGTCCACCGCAGTGTAAGCGGCACAATTGATACAGTAATCTATTGGATTTTTCTTGAAAAAGGAATTTACCGCTACAGCGTCAGTGATATCCAACTCATCAATATCAACAAAAATAAAATCGAACTCAGTGCTAAGGGTTGCAAGTTTTTGAAGCTCCATCCCTACTTGTCCGTTGCCCCCTGTCACCAAAATTGTTGGTCGCTTCTTTTTCATTTTTTCCTGGTTCTTTCTTATTGATTGGCCTTCATTGAGGATTTGTGCAATACCCACTAAAGCGTTAAATAACAAGCTAAACAAAGCCTTATTTTGAGTCCATTCTTAAAATCTTAAATGGTCGCCCAAAGATGGGAAATTTTTATCCCGTTCAGCAACAATTAAACTTTGCTGATCAATTTCCCAGTCAATATTGAGTTTTGGACAATCGTATCGTATTCCGCCTTCATTATTTTTTGTGTAAAAATTATCGCATTTGTAAAAAAACTCAGCCGTTTCACTCAAAACCACATAGCCATGCGCAAATCCTCTTGGTACAAACAACTGTTGCTTATTTTCAGCACTAAGCCTGCATTTATAGTATTGCCCAAAGGTTGTGGAATCTTCACGGAGGTCAACCACGACATCAAGAACTTCACCTTGCAGTACCCTCACCAATTTAGCTTGCGCTGCGTTCCCGGTTTGATAATGAAGCCCCCGAAGCACGCCCCTTCCTGAAAAAGCTTGGTTGTCTTGCACGAAATTGACAGCGAATCCAGCGGTCTCCTCCCAAGTCTTGGAATTAAAGCTTTCAAAAAAATATCCTCGTTCATCACCAAAGACTTTTGGTTCTATGAGGAGCAGACCTGGTATTTCTGTTGTGATAAAATTCATCTATTTTGTGATAATCAAAATCGAGGCATTTGCAAGAATGCTGAACTTCTTATTTCTCCCTAAAGAAAATGGTGATAGGCACACCCGAGA
>JAHEAS010000523.1 GCA_024642645.1 Saprospirales bacterium
CTCCACGGGGGTGTTCAGGATGTTGGAGGTGTAGCCGTGGTTGTAGTGCGCCCAGTCCGTCACCGAGCGCAGGGCAGCGCCGCTGCGGAAGGTGCCGGGCGACGTGAACATCGCCATGAGTGTGATGAAGCCGCCGTAGCTGCCACCGTAGATGCCGATGCGCCCAGGGTCAATGCCGTGCTGCTCGGCGAGGTAGTGGGCGCCGTCCACTTGGTCGCTGAGGTCCTTGCCGCCCATGTGGCGGTAGATGGCTGTGCGCCAGTCCCGACCGTAGCCCTGACTGCCTCGGTAGTCCACATCAAGGACCGTGAAACCGTTGTCGGCGAGGAAATTATGGAACATAAACTCCCGGTAATAGCTGCTCCACCAGCGGTGTACGTTCTGCAAATAGCCCGCACCATGCACGAAGACGACCGCTGTCCCGTTGCGTCGACTACCATTTGCCTGATAAAGCCGGGCTGGCACTTCCACGCCGTCGCTGGCCTTGAACCAGACCATTTCCGGCTCCCGCCACGGGTATTTTTCAAACTCGGTGGTGGTTGAGTGGGTCACCTGTATAGGTTTTGCGCCAGCCTTGTTTTCTTGGATAAAAAGCTCCCACGGCTTGTTGCTGAACGAGTAGCGGATGGCCAGCCAACGTTCATCGGGGGAGAGGTTGACTTCGTTGTTGCCAGGCATCGTGGTCAACTTTTCCATCGTGCCACCTGTGGCCGTGCCACCGGCAATGGGCATTCGGTAAAAATGGTGCTCGAAAGGCGTTTCTTTGTTGGTGTTGATGTAAAAAAAACGTTTGTCCCTCGACAGTTCAGCCTCCAGGATTTCGAACTGTCCGCTGGTCAGCGCCCGTTTTTCGTTCGTCGTCACGTTCACGGCGTACAGGTGCGAGTAGCCCGTTTCTTCCGATTGGAACCAGATGGTCGAGTTGTCTAGCCAGCCGATATTTCCTCTGGAAACATTGTACCCGCCGATACCGGGGCCGCCAATCCATGCTTCGTCATGCTGGTGATCGAGCTGCTTTAGGCTGCCCGTTTTGAGGTCAATCTGCGCTATCCAGCGGTCTTTGTTGTCGTGCGAGAGCACCACCACGACGGCCTTTTCATCCTCAGAGAAAACGGGTTCCAACACATTTACGGGTTTCGGATTTTTGAATAGTGGCTCCCAAGCCGTTGTGTCACGATGGTAATCTTTTAGGAAAAGTGCCTTTTGGTGGATGCCCTCCAAGTTCTTCGTTTCCACATAATACACCGTGTCCCGCTCCCGGTCCCAGATGCCGAGCGAGGTTTCGTCCTGTGCCCCACCGACCTTTGGGCGAGACTTCAATTGTTCCACCTTGCCCGATTCGGTGACGTAGTTCGGTACTTCCGTCTGCTCGCCGGGCACCTCTGCCGTCACGCTGAAAGTGATGAAGCGCAACCCTGGGCTTTCAGCGATGCTGCTGAAGCGTTTTTCACCATAAAAAATAGGCTTCGGACGCTTTGGCTGCAAGGCTTCCCGCTGTCGTTTTTGCGCTTCCCGGTCAGCCTTGCGGTCTGCTAGTACGTCGAACATGGCCAATTGGTCATTTTCGAGCCACTGGTTTTCGGCGCTTTTCTTTTTGTCCTTGGGGCGGTCGGCGCCTTTCCTGAAATCCGTGATTTGGGTGGTGGTGCCTTCGGCAATGCTCCAAGCGTAGAGGTTCCGGTCTTTTTCAAAGAGCACCTGTTTTTCGTCAGCAGAGAAACGAGGTGAACCTTCGTAGTCGAGCGTGTTGGTGATTTGCCTAAGGCTTGATTGACGATTTACAATTGACGATTTATTTATCCCTTTGGGACGATTGGGTACCTCAGCCGAAACTTCGAGGAGAAATAAGTCACCGTTTTTTGCGAAGACCTTTTTTGAAAAATCCCGGCTATAACTGCCACGGCCGGGCATGGTCATCTGTTCTTCCGGGGTAAGTTTTTCGGGTTTAGCGGTGGGGTTGGCTACGCCAATTTTATAGGTGCTCCGCAAGGTGTCCATATCGGGATTCCAAGTGAAATAGACCGTGCGGCTATCGTCGCTCCATGAGATATTTTCTGGGAGTGATCCGACGAACGCCTCGCCCTCCATGATTTGCTCGATGATGAGGGGCGAAAGGTTGACGGGGGTGGTTTGGGCAGTTATTTTTCCCCACGGGCACAGGCCGAATGAGAAAATAAGGATGCCAATACAGGTGGTAAAACGCATGTTTTGAAATTGAGAAATTGAAAAATATTGGAAAGTTTTACGACCAGACAAACTGGATAGCCTGCTCACAATCCAAACTTAAACTTTTGCAAACCGGACAAGCCAGCGCCGCCGCTTCCAGCAGGCTTTTGTCTTTTTCGGTAAAATGGTTGGGCGGCATGGTGAAAGTTACCTCGACTCTGGCGATACGGCGGGGGTTTGCCCCCATGATTTTCTGCACATCTGCCCTTGCGCCTTCGATTTCGAGGCCGAGGTCCCGTGCCTTGATACCCATGATGGTCATCATACAGGTGCCAAGTGCTGTGGCCACAAGGTCGGTGGGAGAAAAGGCTTCGCCCCGGCCTTGGTTGTCCACCGGGGCATCGGTCACGATTTGGTTGCCGGAGGCAAGGTGGGTGCAAGTGGTGCGGAGGTCGCCGTTGTAGGTTACGGTGGATGTCATTGTGATTTACGATTTTAGAATTACGATTTTGGATTGGGCTTCCCCAATCTGAAAGCCCAAATCCGAAATCAAAGTTACGAGGTTGTTTTTTTTATACCGGAAAAGAATATTTGACACGAATTTAAACCTGAAATACCTTTGGTTTTGCTGCTTCAAAAGCTGTTCAAGCCCGTTTGAGAAAACTACACGAAAACTAACCATACATGAGAACTTACACCCTCCAGGAGTACTTCTATTACACCCGTTTGGAACGCAATGCAGGCATCGTGCTTTGTGTGCTTTGCGGGGTTTCCTACGCCCTTCCGCTTTTTTATTCCAGTTTTTCACCACCAGCGGGCAGGCTGGACTTCTCCGAAACGCACCGAATTGCCATGGCATTTGTGCCAGCAACCGCAGCCAACGAAGCAGGGGCGAAAACCTTCGCCTTCCGGGGCTACGAAAACACCAGCCCAAGGCAGATTGAGACCTTCAATTTTGACCCGAACACTGCCTCGAAGGACGACTTCGTGCGCCTCGGCCTCTCAGCCCGCACGGCGCAAACGGTGCTAAACTTCCGGGCGAAAGGCGGCAAGTTTTACAAAAAAGAAGACCTGAAAAAAGTCTATGGATTGCGGGAGGAGGATTATGCCCGGCTGTTGCCCTTTGTGCAAATCGAGGGAAAAAACACTGGGAATAAATACAAGGATTTTTCAAAAACTGCTGATAATCAGGACTTTGCAAAGTCGCCCAGTTATGAAACGACGAGGCCGGAACCCGCCAATTTTACGAAGAAAAATGCCAATACTGTGGTGGACATCAACGCCGCCACGGTGGAGGACTGGCAGCAAATCCGGGGCGTGGGGCCGGGCTGGGCAAAGCGCATTGTGAACTTCCGGGAGAAGCTCGGTGGCTTCACCTCGGCAACGCAGGTCGGCGAAACCTTTGGATTGCCGGACAGCGT
>JAHEAS010000028.1:0-9621 GCA_024642645.1 Saprospirales bacterium
GAGGTTTGGCTGCTCAACTTTCAGGTCTTGCAACGCCTTGCCAACATTTGCGCCCGCCTCACGGGTAAAGGTTGTGAGGGCGATATAACCGACATCCTCCGACACCATGCCTGAGTAGGGCACGTTGGATACTTCCACTTCGTCACGCACCAAGGTGATTTTCAGGTTTTTGGCTTCGCCAAGGCGGCTGATGGTCAGCTCCACCTCCGTGCCGGGGTAGCCCTTGAGTACGGCGCTCACCTCGTCAGTAGTTTTGCCCTTGGTATCCTTGCCATCAATGGCCACGATTTTGTCGCCTGCCTTCAAACCCGCCTTTTGGGCGGGAGCGTCGAGGTAAGGCGCTACCACAGTTGGCAGGTCGTCAATCAGGCGGATGTCCGCACCGATGCCGTTGTATTTTCCTTCGGTAATGAAGCGATAGCCCTCAATCTGTGTCTCGGAAATATAATTGGTATAAGGGTCGAGGCTCTCCATCATGGCGTCAATGCCCGTCTTCATCAACGTTGATGGGTCAATTTCGTCCACGTAGTAGGTGTTCACCTCCTTGTACAGGTTGGTGAAAATCTCGATGTTTTTGGCAATCTCGAAGTAGTTGCCATTTTCGACAATCGTGGTCGCCAAGCCAGTGAAAACTAGGGTTCCAATGGCCAAAAACTTGGCGGTACGGGATTTAAGAAGTTTCATTTTTATTATTTTGAAAAACTGTTTTTATGGTAAATATGGTTCACAGCCCAATCCGCTCCCCTTCTTTTGCAAGGCCAAAACCTTGGCCTAAAACGCTTTGTGTTGCCTCACTGTTTCCCCGCAGCACGGGATTTGTGTGATTGAAATGAATGAAACGAATTTTTGCGCGTTCCATTGCAGGCAATTTGCCAAATCTTGCGAGGCTTTCCTCGATGAATGGGTGTGGTATTTGGCCCATATCTCTGCCAGGAATCTCGCCATTTTTGTAAAAAGAGCCGTCCAGCAGTGCAAAATCCACCTCGCCGACAAGGCTGTTGATGTCCCGCTCCCATCGCTCCCATTTGTCAATGTCGGGGATGAAAAGCAGTGATTTGTCTGGTCCTTCGATTTTATAACCCACCGTTTCCGAAAACTCGTCCCGGTGCGGCACCAGCAGTGGTGTTATGCGCAGGCGTTCGTTCAGCACCACCGCCGAATCGGCCCGCAGGTGGCGGATTTCTATATTTTTCAGCGCAACCAACTGGCTCCACGGTCCATTATTTTCCAAAAAACCGGCCATGCGGGGCATAGCGTACACGGGGATTGCGGCAGCACCCATCACTTCACGGCCCAAGTGAATCAGCCCCGTGTAATGTCCGATATGTGCATGTGTGAGAAAAATGCCTGCCAAATTCATCCGCTTACCTGGCACCACTTGCTGAACCCGGTGCTGCTGTTCGGGGAAATCGGGTGTGGCATCCAACATCCAGCACTGGCTGCTGGAGGGATCCACCACGGCGATGCAAGAGACCATTCGGCGACGCTCGGGTTGCTCCCAAGCTGGTTTGCAGCAGGTTTTTTGGCAATCAGCCTGCGGGTAGCCAGCATCTTGAGCGATACCAAGCACGACCACGAACGGGCTTTCCTGCCCACTCGACACTTGCTGCCGTAATGGGAACAACGGAAGGCAGGTGAGCAGTATTTGTAGAAATTGTGTAAAAACTGACATGGTCGAACGTGTATTTACCACCCAAAGAAACACAGTTTTGCCAATCTTTAAAGCCCGCTGCATAAAAATGAGGCCATGCTTGCTACCTTTGTATGCCTTTTTGCCAAGGGCTTGCCTTTTACGGACCTTGGATGAAGGAAAGCGGTGGCATAAAATTTCTACCCAAAATCAGTAGATGGCTTTTGAGCGGTTTCCAAGAAAAGAGACAACAATCGTATTGAGCCTGGAGGTGGCTTACCTGCTGTGGACAACGCTGGTACTCGGATTTCGTACGGACCACCTGATGTTTGTAGCCCTCACCCTCGGACTATTTTTTGGTACCAGCACAACCCGTAAGCTGCTCATGGCACTCATTTTCTTCGCCATTTACTGGGTGTTGTATGACTCCATGAGGGCTTTGCCTAATTACGCAGTGAATCCTGTGCACGTACAACAGCCCTATGACCTCGAAAAATGGCTGTTCGGGTTTCAGTACCAAGGCCAGCGGGTGACGCCCAACGAGTTCTTTGCCATCAATACTCATCCCGCTGCCGACGTCCTTTCTGGCCTGTTTTATCTTTGCTGGGTGCCCGTGCCGATAGGTTTTGCATTTTGGCTATTTTTCAAGGATAAACGAATGCTCCTCGATTTTTCACTTTGCTTCCTTTTGGTAAACCTTTTTGGCTTTGCGATGTACTATGCCTACCCCGCTGCTGCACCTTGGTACGTGGAACTGCACGGTTTTAAAGAAAACTTCAACATTCCCGGCAACGAGGCAGGGTTGGCGAACTTTGACCGCATCTTGGGGGTAAACCTGTTCCACAGCATGTACGCCAAGAACGCCAACGTCTTCGCCGCCATCCCGTCGCTACATGCGGCTTACCCCATTATTAGCCTGTATTTTGCGGTAAAAATGCGCTTGCGGCTTGTCAGTTGGGTCTTTTTGGTAATTTTACTCGGAATTTGGTTCTCGGCAGTCTATTCCCGGCACCATTATATCATTGATGTGCTGCTTGGGTTGGCTTGCGCCGGGGCGACAATTTTGGTTTTTGAAAAAGTGGTTTTGAAGTCGAGGGTGAATGGGTGGCTGGGGAGGTTTGCCCAAATAATCAAATAGAAAATTCATTCGCAAAAACACACAATACAGAAAATAACATGAATCTGCTTCAACAGAAAATGAAACGGTACACCGCTCCACAAGAGGCCAAAGCGGCCGGTGTGTACCCTTATTTCCGTGTCATCGAAAGCGACCAAGACACGGTGGTGACCATGAACGGCAAGAAAGTCCTCATGTTTGGCTCCAACAGTTACCTCGGTCTAACCAACCATCCCAAACTTAAAGAAGCTGCAAAATTAGCTGTAGACAAATACGGCTCCGGCTGTGCTGGTTCCCGCTTCCTTAACGGCACACTCGACCTCCATATCGAGCTGGAAGAAAAACTTGCCAAGTACGTCGGGAAGGATGAGGCCATCGTATTCAGCACGGGCATGCAGGTCAACCTCGGTGTACTTTCCAGCGTGTTGGGCCGCAAGGACTTCATCATCTCTGATGACGCCAACCATGCCTCCATCGTGGACGGCACCCGGCTCTCCTTTGCTACCACCCGCAAGTACAAGCACAACAACATGGAGTCCATGGAAACCGTGCTCCAGCGGGCAGGCAAGGAACGTGGACCGGAAGACGTGGCGCTCATCGTCACGGACGGCGTGTTCAGCATGGAAGGCGATGTTTGCAACCTGCCGGAAATCGTCCGCATTGCGAAGCAAAACAACGCCAACATCATGGTGGACGATGCGCACGGCCTCGGTGTCATGGGCGAACTGGGCAAGGGAACCTGCGACCACTTCGGCCTCACAGACGAGGTGGATCTCATCATGGGCACCTTCTCCAAGTCGCTGGCTACCATCGGCGGCTTCATCGCCACTAGCCACGAGATTGCCAACTGGCTCAAGCACAACGCCCGTTCGCTCATCTTCAGCGCCAGCATTGCGCCAGCAAACGCCGCTGCCGTCATCGCTGCGCTCGAGCTGATTCAGCACGAGCCAGAGCGCATTGAGCAGCTTTGGGCCAATACCCGTCACGCCAAGCAACAACTCGATGACCTCGGCTTTGAGACAGGGCACTCTACCACCCCCATAATCCCCATCTACGTTCGGGATTTGAACAAGACCTTTTTACTCACTCGGCAGTTGCAGGACGCCGGCGTGTTCGTCAATCCGGTCATCACACCAGCCGTGGCTCCAGAGGATACGCTGATACGCTTTTCGCTGATGGCCACGCACACGTTTGCGCAGATTGATGAGGCCATTGACAAGTTGGCAAAAGTGGCAAGGGGGCTGGATATTTTGAAGGGGCAAGAAGTTTAATGAAGTTGCCAATTCGACAGCTCAAAGTTGGCAGAATTACCTGTTGACGATAACCTGTCTTGTGCATATTTACAATGGAAACAAACATCATCGAAGTCAAAGATTGGAAGTGGAAAAAACGCTTCATTGACTTCCCGCACGACCTGTTCGAGGGCGACCCGAACTATGTTCCTGAAATATTCTTGGGGCAAAAAGACTTGCTCAGCGAAAAGAGCAACCCTTTCTTCCAGCACTCCAAGGTGCAGTTGTTTTTGGCGCTCCGCAACGACAAAATTGTGGGTCGCATCGCTGCCATCCGCAACAACAAATACATTGAATTTGCTGGCGCAAATGCTGGCTTCTTCGGCTTTTTCGATGTCATCGAAGATTACGAAGTGGCCAAGTTGCTGCTCGACGCAGCCTGCAACTGGCTGCGCAAAGAGGGGCTTGCCAGTGTGATCGGCCCAGCCAATTTTAGCACCAACGACACAGCGGGCCTCCTCGTCGAGGGCTTCGATAGCCCCCCGGTCATTATGATGACCTACAACAAACCCTATTACGCTGACTTCGTTGAGCGCTATGGTTTTCAGAAACAGATGGACTTGCTGGCCTACCACGGTACACATGCCACCACCAACCGCAAGGCCCTGGAACTTTCCCAACGGATACAAGAACGATTGGTGGGTAAGGGCATCACCTTTCGCAACCCTGTTATGAAAAAATTCAAGCAGGAACTGTCGGAGGTGCGCAAAGTTTACAAGGGTGCTTGGGACAGGAACTGGGGCTTCGTGCCGCCGACTGACGCCGAGTTCGACCACATGGCCGAAGGGCTGAAAATGGTCATTGACCCGAGGTTTGCCATATTTGCGGAGCACGATGGAAAGCTTGTGGGCTTTGCCCTCGCTGTGCCGGACATCAATACCATTGCCATCAACATCAAGCGTGGGAGGCTTTTTCCCTTCGGAATTTTTAAATTATTGCTGCAGAAAAGTAAGATAAAAAGTGTGCGAGTCATCCTGCTGGGCGTGTTGCCGGAGTATAGAAAGCTAGGCATCGAAGGTGTTTTTTATGCCAATATTCTGAGCAAGGGCATGGAATTGGGCCATACGCACGGTGAGGCGTCCTGGATTTTGGACAACAATGCAATGATGAAAAAAGGCGTAGAAAACGCAGGGATGAAGCCCTACAAACGCTATCGGATGTACGAAAAACCGTTGGCTGGATGAAAAAGATACTCATCACTGGTGCATCGGGCTTCGTGGGCAGCCACCTCGTAGAGGAGGCGCTAGAACGTGACCTTGAAGTGTATGCTGGCATACGAAGGTCGAGCAGCAAGGAGTATTTGCAGGATGAGCGTATCAATTTTGTGGAAATGAATTTTGAGGACAAGGGTCAGATGTCCAACCTGATGAAGCGCAAGGAGTTCGATTTTGTAATTCACAACGCAGGATTAGTTTCAGCGCCCAAGCTCTCAGATTATATGAAGGTGAACTTTGACTACACCAAAAACTTTGTGGAAGCTATTCATGCTTCTGGGGAGCCTGTAGAGAAATTTACCTATATCAGCAGTGCCGCTAGCTATGGCCCAGTGCCTTCCAAAGACCTCACCGATTTCCTGAAAGAAGAAGACCCCCGTCGCCCCATCAATACCTATGGGCATGCGAAACTTGCCTCGGAACAATATCTGGCCAGTCTACCCGAATTCCCCTATGTAATCATGCGCCCTACCGGCGTTTACGGCCCACGGGAGAAGGAAATCCTCACTTTTTTCAAACTGATTAACCGAAACGTAGAAGGCTATATCGGCCTCCGCCGCCAACATTTGGCATTTGTTTATGTAAAGGACCTCGCCCGTGCGGTGCTTGATGCGACTACTGCCATTGATATTTCAAGAAAAAGCTACTTCGTCTCAGATGGAAGGTATTACTCACAGCAGGATATTGGCAGAACGGCCAGACAGATTTTGGGTAAAAAAACACTACGATTTAGCATCCCCGTCACCCTCATCCGAAGCATTGCCTGGGCAATGGAACAGGTGGGCAAAGCCACCGGGAATTATCCTCCGCTCAACCTCGAAAAAGTGCGCATCCTCGAAAGCCTGAACTGGAAATGCGACATCGAGCCACTGAAGGAAGACCTCAACTTCCAACCACAATACGACTTGGAGGACGGGCTGGTGGAGACGCTGGCTTGGTACAAGGAGCAGGGGTGGCTATGACGATTTCGGATTTCGGATTGGGCCGCTGCCACTCCTCACAAATACTCAAATCCCTCAGTAATCCAATTTTTCACGTTGATTGGAGTAAACAATAAAGTACCCAAGATTTTGCACTGCACCAATCTGCAATCGTCAAATGTACCCCAAAATCCGTAGCATATCCTCCGGTTTTTGCTCCTCTTTGTAGAGCTTGTCCACAATATTCCCCTTGGAATCCTTGTAAATCAAAATATGCTTCGGCGACGGAATCAGGCAATGCTTTATACCGCCGTAGCCACTGAGCGAGTCTTGGTAAGCACCCGTGTGGAAGAAGCCGAGGTACAGTGGCTCCGAATCTTTTTTATCAATTATAGGCAGGTAAACCTGGCTTTCGTGTACTTCTGAGTTGTAGTAATCGGAGTTGTCGCAACTGAGGCCGCCGATGTTCACGCGGCGATACTCGTTCTGCCATTTATTGATGGGCAGCAGGATGAAGCGCTCCGCAATGCCCCAGCTATCGGGCATGGTCGTGATGAGCGAGTTGTCAATCATGTACCAGACCTCAGCGTCATTTTGCTGCTTTTGCCCCAACACGGAGAAGATGATGGCGCCGCTTTCGCCCACGGTATATTTGCCAAACTCGGTATAAATATCCGGCTCATGTATCTCCTCCTCTTGACAGGCCGCCAAAATGAGATTCACAATTTCCCGCACCATATAGTTGTAGTCAAACTCGAAGCCCAGCGAATTGCGGATGGGCATACCACCACCGATGTTCAGCCCTTCTAGTGTAGGGCAGACCTTTTTCAATTCGCAATACATTTTCACCGCTTTCTTAAGTTCCCCCCAGTAATAGATGGAGTCCTTGATGCCCGTGTCCACGAAAAAGTGGAGCATTTTCAGCTCAAACTTGGGATTGCCCACGATACGTTCCTTGCAATAACTGATGACCTCAGCCGCCCGAATGCCCAGCCTTGAGGTATAAAACTCAAAGTTTGGCTCCTCGTCCGTGGCTACCCGAATTCCGATATTGCACTTGCCCTTCACCATTTCTTCGTAAAAATCAAGCTCCTGCTTGTTGTCCAGTACCGGGACGACGTTCTCGAAGCCCTCGTTGATGAGGCCGCAGATTTTCTCGGCATACTCCTGGTTCTTGTAGCCGTTGTTGACGATGATGGTCTCCTTGTCAATGAACTCCTCCTCGAACAGGCGGCGCACCAGGTCAATATCGAACGAAGAGGAAGTCTCCAGTTCCACATCGTGCTTGAGTACCTCCTTCACGGCATAGCTGAAGTGACAGCTTTTGGTGCAGTAGCAATAATTGTATTTGCCACGGTAGCCACTGGCTTTCATGGCTTTTGTGAAAAGGTTTTTCGCCCGTTTTATCTGTGTGCCAATCTTGGGGAGGTAGGTCAATTTAAGCGGCGTACCGTATTTTTTTATCAAATACATCAACGGGACGCCGTTGAAAACGAGCTTGCCTTCCTCGATATCGAAGCCTTCTTGCGGAAAATAAAAGGTTTGGTCAATCAGGTCGAAATAACGGTTCTTAATCATTTCACAAAAAAATTTGTCATTGTTAAAAGCGGGCAAAAATAGGGGCTTCTGGAAAGTATTGCGGAGAAAAAATCAAGAAAACCAAAGATGCACACACAAAGCCTACTAACAGCAGCCTGTTATGCGTCTTTTTGATAAAAAATTGGAAAAACAAAGATGGTCTAATGCACAAATTGTTTTCAAAAAATTATATTTGTGTCAATTTTTGAAACAAATATTTTCACCAACAAAATTATTGATTATGAGAGTATTGAGACTAATCGGCCTCGCCATCGTGGCCCTAATTCTATTGGCGCTGGTAATAGCTGCTTTCGTCCCAAAGCACTTTGCCTACGAGCGTAGCACGAACATTAAGGCTTCAAAGGAAATTGTGTACAGCCTCGCCAACGACCTTAAATCACAGGAAACTTGGGGCCCTTGGAAAAAACAAGACCCAACCATTCAAAACACTTACAACGAAGTGGCCGCTGGGGTCGGCCAAATTAGCTCATGGACCTCCAAAAAATCTGGCAATGGCTCACAGACCATCACTGAATCCACCCCGCCAACAGCCATAAAGTACCGCATAGATTTTGAAGACCAAGGTGGCGGCGACTCTGCTATGAAGTTCGATGATGGCGAGGGGGGCGATACGAAGGCTACTTGGGCTTTCTCTTACGATGTACCATACCCTTTCAACCTTATGGCAGCCATGGCTGGAGGGACTATGGATAAGATGCTAGATGACGGCCTTGCTGGCCTCAAGGAAATGGCCGAGCAGAAAGCTGCCGAAGCACCAGCCGCCACTGGCAAATATGAGGTAAAGCCGATGGACTTTCCTGGCCATACCTACATCGGCTTGCGGGAGCAAACCACACAGGAGGAAGTAATGAAATCCACTTTTTTTGCAGAGCGTTTTGGTAAAATCATGTCACTGCTCACCAGAACGAAAATAAAGCCACTAGGCAGCCCTTCTGGCTTATATTACACTTGGGATGAGGCCACCAAGGCTACCGATATGGCTGTGGCCATTCCCGTGAAAAGTGGAACTGCGGTCGCTGGCGGCGCTATTCAAGTATTTGAAATACCTGCATCCAAAGCAGTGGTAGTGGATTACTATGGCTCCTACGACAATTTTGAAGGAGCGCACGAAGCCATTGGCGAATACATCAAGGCCAATGGGCTAACGGAAAAAGCACCGGTCATCGAGGAATATGTCACCGACCCAGGTTCGGAAAAAGACTCGACAAAATGGCTAACTAAAATCATCTACCTGATTGAAGGCAATTGATTGGAATGAACTTGCTTTTCCTTTTAAGAAACAAGAGGCCCCACTTGACATCAAGCAGGGCCTCTTGTTTTTTTTATCAATAAAAATAAAGCTACATTACATGGTATTTTTCGCCAAACCGTTATTTTGGCGTTACATTTTACTATAAGGAGTCATAAACCATCCAATCTTTACAATATGTCAACTAAAAGCAAAAAGCGCAATGAATCGTTAGACAAGCGGGATTCAAAGAAGTTCTTCAGGGTTGTGGGCATCGCTGTTTTATTGCTCATGATTTTACTTTTCATCATGTACAAAAGCATGTAATGACGCTCCGCCTCAACTACTAACAGACTGAAAGCCCGAAAACAGTGCACGAATCTCAGAAGCCTCCTCCGGCTTCATGCGGCCACTCAGCACCAGACGCAACTCACGGCGACGAGCAGCACTCTCAAATAATTGCTCCTCCTCGCTGGTGAGAGGTATTACTGCTGGCACGGGCGTCGGCTTGTGCGTATTGTCTTCTAAGCCTACAAAGGTAAAGTAGGCGTGGTTGCATTTTCGGGGGTTGCCACCCTTGATGTCGGCAGCGAACACTTCAACATAAATCTCCACAGAGGT
>JAHEAS010000028.1:9655-13517 GCA_024642645.1 Saprospirales bacterium
GGCTTGTGAAATGAAACATGGTCAACGGAGGCCGTCACCACATGTGCTTCACAATGCTTGCCTGCGGCAATGCTCGCTACCACGTCCATCCACCTCATCAGGTTGCCTCCCATCAGGTTGTGCAACGGATTGGTGTCGTTGGGCATCACCATCTCCGTCATTATGGCGTTGGATTCACTCACTTTTTTTGGCTTCATCGATGCTATTGTCATTGGTCATTACGGCCATTTGTCATTGGTCAAAGTGGCAAGCACTTCATTGTCCAAGGACGCAAGGCAACTGACCTCAATGGCCAGATAATGACCTTATTTAATCATTACCCCTCTACGGTCGAGTACCGGAATAGTGGTGAAATTTTCTTCCGAAATGCTTCCCCGGACAAATACATACTTTTTGTCGTACATGTAGCCATCGAAGGTGAAGCTGACCCAGTACTCATTGGCAATGTCGAACAGCTTGGGTTGGATGGGCTCTATCAGGTAGGCCTCAAGTGGACCAACTTCATTGAAAAAATGTCGCAGGATGGTCGTTTTCATCTGCTCGCCGTCCAGTTCGCCGTAGCCCCTGGAGTTTATCAGCACATTTTCTATTGGAGCCTCTTTGAGGTTCAACAAATAAACATCCCACATCTCATCTTCTATCAATGCCTCATCCGTTCTGGGCAAGATGGCGATGGCCAGTTCTTCCACTTTGTATTCTGGAATATCCTTTTTCATGGGCCATGAAGTATGATTGTGCCCGGCTTGTGCGAAGCAGTTTTGAACCACGGGTGACACAGAGTGTGCAGAGAATTAGATGATTTTCTCTGTGTCCTTTGTGTCCTCCGTGGTTCACCCTTCAGCGGTCCGGACAGTTGAAGAAATAGAAAAAAATTGTTCACGCAAATTCAAAGCCGAAAAGCTCGGCGAAATGGTGTCGCAATTTTTCCTTTACCTCGTTCTCGTCAACAGTATGCCCCAGCTCTTTAGCCAGGGAAGTAACGTCTTTGTCTTGGTCGTTAATGCCACAGGGTACGATGTGGCGGAAGTAGTTGAGGTCGGTGTTCACATTGAAAGCGAACCCGTGCATCGTCACCCAGCGGCTCAGATGCACCCCGATGGCGCAGATTTTTCGTTTGGGCAGCCAGCCCGCTTGTGGTAGCCAAACACCCGTGTATTCCTTGATGCGGTAAGCATCCTCGATGCCATACTCCGCCAAAGTGCGGATGACCGCTTCCTCTAGGTAGCGAACATAGCGATGGACGTCCGTGAAAAACTCGTCAAGGTCAAAAATTGGATACCCGACGATTTGCCCCGGTCCGTGGTACGTGATGTCGCCGCCGCGGTTTATTTTAAAGAACTCAATGCCTTTCTCCCGAAGGCCATTTTCGTCAAGCAGCAGGTTAGCTTCGGCGCCGCTCCGCCCCAACGTCATCACCGGTGAATGCTCACAAAAAAGCAAGTGGTGGCTGATGGGAAGCAGTTCCTCGCCGCGGTCTTTTCGCCCCCGGTTTTCCCGTTTACGGCGGATGGCCTCGTCATGCAGCCCCTGCTGCAAGTCCCAAGCCTCCTGGTACGAAATCCTGCCCAAATCTTTGAAAATGACCTTTTGCATAAATCAAGAAAAAGGAAGTTTTTACTGCCCTTTTTGAAAAGCGGTGCGAAGATAAACATTACAGCGAAAAAACAAAGCTAAATTGGAAGGGATTTCGGCTTGTTACTTGGGTGTTTTGGAATTGTAAACCTCAGTAATGATGGGCTTCAAAGTCGAAGTCCATTTGGCATATCCGCCGGCATTCATGTGCAATTTATCTTCGACAAAAAGCGCTGAATCAGGCTCCCCATTAGCCCCCAAAAGCAGGCCGCTGATGTCCACGTAACGGAGGTTTGGGCGGTTTTGGGCAAACTGCTCCACCATCATGTTGAACTGTTGGAAGTTCTTCCACAAAGCCCACCGGCTGGGCGAGGGTTTGGCCGAAAGTGCTATCACTGAGGCATTGGGCAGGTTCTTCTCCGTTTCGCCAATGAATTTTTTGAAATTCTGAAAAGCCACTTGTGGCGGCGTCTCACTGGCCATGTCGTTTTCGCCACAGTAGTACACAATAACGCTTGGCTCATATTTATAAATGATGCGCTTGGCATAGTGCATCACCTCTGGGGTGGTGCTGCCGCCGAAGCCCCGGTTGATGACGGGCAGCGGCGCAAAGTCCTCTGCCGCCGTGTTCCACATCCTAAAGCTCGAACTGCCCACGAAGAGTACGCCGCCTTTTGCTGGCATTTTCGCCTGGTCGCCCGCTTCGAACTTTTTTATCTCATCCTCAAAACGGTCAATCTGCGTGGTATCGCCACGGGGAATCAAGCCAGCGTGGCTCATTTTTCCCGGATCATTTTTGCAACCAAAAATGGCGGCCAACGACATGGCGAACAGGGCTGAAAAAAGGTGCTTTTTCATGGTGAATGTTTTTTAGAAAATTGGCAAAAGTTGAAAATGGCTTCCCAATTTTTGCCTTTTAACTTGGTACTTTTTTATGGTTCCAAAAGCCAAGTTAGCATTTTTCAATCTTTTTTACGCCATTTCCAAAAACCTCCAGCAGCGTGTCAATCTCCCGCAAATGCGTGCGGAAAGAAAGCACCGCCAACCGAATCCAAAACACGCCACCGATATTCGTGGACGATACGAATATCCGCCCATCATGCTGTACATGCTCCACCAGCCGGCGGTTGAACTCGTCGGAATCCGACCCATCCCGAGGCACGTAGCGGTAGGTACAAACGGACAACTCCGGGTAGGGCCCTACCTCGAACCCGAGTTGTTGAATCGCTTCATAAAAATAGCGGCAAAGCAAAATCTTCTCTTCTAGGGCAGCTTTAAACGGTTGAATGCCAAGCAGTTGCAGCGGCAGCCACATCCGCAGTCCCCGAAAATGCTTCGTGAGTTCGGGAGAAAGGTCGGCAGGGCTGAGTTCCTCGTTGGCATCGAAAGTGTCCTGCATGTAGTTCGCCCGGTAGTAGTGGCTGGCCATCTGTGCCTGCACGTTTTTTATCAAAACCGCCCCTAACCCGTACGCCAGGAACATCCCCTTGTGTGGGTCAATCGCTACCGAATCCGACCGCTCGATGCCCTTGAAAACCTGCTTTACCGTCGAACCATTGGGATTCTCCACATCGGCCAGCAGGAAGAACCCACCGTAGGCCGCATCCACATGGAACCACATGCCGTGCTGCTCCGCAATGTCGGCGACGGCATCCAACGGGTCAACGGCGCCGGTGTCGGTGGTGCCAGCGGAAGCCACTACGAGGAACGGTTTTTTGCCTTCGGCAACGTCCTGCGCCACCATTTTTGCCAGCGCCTCGGCATCCATTTTGAAGTGGGTGTCCATCGGCACGTTGCGCACCACAGCCTCCGCCATTCCCCCGATTCTGATGGCTTTATGCACGCAGTGGTGCACCTGCTCGGTCAGGTAAATGACCGATTTCCGCACCTGCCGGGAAGTGATTTTCTTGGAGTCCCTCGCCGTCACGAAAGCGATGAGGTTGGCGATGGAGCCGCCGCTGCTGAGGTTGCCGAGTGCCGTGGCGGGGTAGCCCACCAGTTCGCACATCCAGCGTATGAGCATGTTCTCGATGCGCACTGCCCCCGGCCCACCGAAGAAGATACCAGCGTAAGCGTTGGTGATTGCGGCCAAGTAGTCGCCAAGCGCAGTGGGGTAGATGCCGCCGCCGGGGATGTAGCCGAGGTGACCACCAGAGGCAGAGTTGAGGCCCGCCTCGTGCAGGTTTGTTTTCAAAACGCCGAGTACCTGCTCCAGCGGCTTGGGTTGCCCGTCGAGCGGGAAATCAAGCAGGGCGGCTGCGGGGTTGTCCACGGCGTGGTATGCCTTCCA
>JAHEAS010000524.1 GCA_024642645.1 Saprospirales bacterium
GGTGATGGCATTGCAGACAGAGAAGATGCTTGCCCGAATGATGCTGGAGAGCAAAGGATGAATGGATGCCCTGACCGTGACGGTGACGGTGTCGCTGACAACGCTGATGATTGTCCAGATGATGCTGGACTTCGCCGCTTTTCCGGTTGCCCCGACACAGATGGTGACAATATAATTGACAAAGAAGATAACTGCCCAACCGTAGTTGGTATTCCAGCAATGAACGGCTGCCCAGACTCTGACCGTGATGGCATCACTGATGCACAGGATGCTTGCCCGAATGAACCAGGTACGGCAGAATTTGCAGGATGTCCTGATACAGATAATGATGGCATTGCAGATAATGAAGATGCTTGCCCGAATGACCCAGGATTAAAGAAATTCAACGGTTGTGCGGATACAGACAATGATGGAGTCGAAGACCCTAAGGATAAGTGTCCTACTCTACCAGGGCTTGCTAGCAACCAGGGATGCCCTGAAATCAAAGCTGAAGACAAGGCTGTGCTAGATCTAGCTATGCGCAATGTCCAATTTGAAACTGGAAGTGACAAATTGTTGCCATCCTCAGTTAAAGTTCTTGAGCAAATTGCAGAAATACTCAGTCGCTACCCAGGTTTCAAGCTTTCAATTGACGGCTATACCGATGACCGGGGCAATGATTTTGCAAACCAGCAATTGTCTGAAAACAGGGCAAAAACTTGTTTCAACTTCCTTGCAGGTAAAGGTGTTGACAAAGCTATTATGTCATTTAAAGGTCACGGTGAAAGTGACCCAATTGGCGACAATAGCACCAACGCTGGTCGGCAGAAAAATCGTCGGGTAGTGTTTACGCTCAGTCCAAACTAAGCGTAACTTAATATCAATTTCGATTATAAAATCCGCTTTGAACGTGTTCAAAGCGGATTTTTTTGTCCTAAACTTTCTTATTCACTAGCATTCAGGAACCAAGACAGAAACATTTAGGGCCAAGCCACCATCTGACGTTTCCTTATACTTATCATTCATGTCTTGGGCAGTTTCCCACATCGTCTTAATTACACCATCAAGTGTAACCTTTGCTTGGCTCGGATTACTGGAAAGTGCTATTTGAGAGGCAGTAATGGCTTTCATAGCTCCCATTGTGTTGCGTTCAATACACGGTATTTGAACTAACCCGTTCACTGGGTCACAAGTGAGTCCAAGGTGGTGCTCCATCGCTATTTCAGCCGCCATGAGAGCTTGAGCTGGTGTGCCTCCCATGCATTCCGTCAAAGCAGCAGCTGCCATAGCTGACGAGACACCAATTTCTGCCTGACAACCTCCCATTGCAGCTGATATGGTAGATCCTTTTTTGAAAAGGCTGCCAACTTCCCCTGCCGTCAGGAGAAATTTCACGATGTCATCTTCCTTTTTGTTTTCACAAAAACACAAGTAATACATTAATACTGCGGGTATTACGCCTGCTGCACCATTCGTAGGTGCGGTCACAACTCTTCCAAATGATGCATTTTCTTCGTTAACAGCAAGTGCAAAACAACTAACCCACTTAGTTACATTGGCAAACGATGAACCGCTAATTTTAATGGTATTCATCCACCCACGAACAGTAGTGTATTCCACACCATCTAACAGTTTTGCATTGATAGCATGTGCCCTGCGGCGGACATTAAGTCCACCGGGCAACTCTCCATCAGAATGGCAACCTTTGTAAATACAATTCAACATTGTATTCCAAATTTCGAGTAATCCCGTCCGTATGTACTCTTCGTTGCGCCAACTAAGCTCGTTTTGCCAAACAATTTCAGAAATACTAAACCCAGTCTCGTTGACATAGCGTAAAATGTCAGCCTCCCGGTCAATAGGGTAAGGCAGCGAAATCAGTTGACCCAACGGTATTTGCATCCCTTCCTGAATAACAAATCCTCCACCAATTGAGTAGTATGTCTCAGCCAATCCTGAACCGTTTTTGAAATGTGCCACAAATGTTAAGGCATTAGGATGAAAAGGCAGTTTTTCAAAAATAAAAGCGATGTTTTCGAGAGGGTTGAAAGGAATTACTCGGTTTCCTCCCATAAACAGTGAGCTAGTTGAATAAATCTCTGAAACATAGCTATCAATTCTCTCTACTTCAATGGTAGTTGGGTGAAATCCACAAAGACCGAGCATAATGGCGATATCCGTACCGTGGCCTCGACCAGTCTTTGCTAGTGATCCGTACAGTTTCACATGAATGGAGTGCACATTTTCCTGATCAATCTTTTCCAAAAATTTTAGGGCTGCTATCCAAGGCCCCATGGTGTGCGAACTCGATGGTCCCACTCCAATTTTAAAGATATCGAACACACTTATCCGCTCCATCAATTTTGATTTAAGATTTTGAATCAAAGGTAATTTCGTACAGCAATTTTCCTCAAGAAACTATTTGTGCTAAAATTTGGAAGCATGCTTGCAACTTTTTGACCTTGAAAAACACCTAGATATTCTTTTACACCAATCAATTCAAAAATGAAATTCAAATTCACCATTTCTATTGTCCTTTTGACAGTGTTTTTCTTGTCATTTTCCTTTCATAAAATGGACCCAAACAACCCTCCAGCTGGGCGAACAGGTGCTCCAGGTGAAACTACCTGCCAAACAGCTGGATGTCACTCCGGCGGGAATTACACTGGGAGTCTTGAACTTACAGGATTGCCTGATACTATAATCGCAAATCAATCTTATTCTTTAACATTGACAAACACTAGCAATGCAATTAAAGCTGGATTTCAACTTACAGTACTAGACAGCAGTAATACAAAGGTTGGCACGTTGACTGCAGGAACAGGATGCTCCATGGCAAATGCTGGTGGCCGTCAATATGTGAGGCAATCCAGCCCCCATACACTTTCTAACGGTAGCACCTCATGGACATTCAATTGGAAAGCTCCTGCCTCAGTGCCTAATGATTCCATACATTTCTACTTTGCTTCTCTTTGTGCTAACGGAAACGGGCAAAAAACCAGTGACAATGCTTTGAAAAACTCAAAATCCGTTGTTTTGCCAACATTCGTTTCAGCTGTCAAAGATGACTTAAAGGACTTCAACCTTTATTTTTTTCCAAATCCAGCAAAAGATTTTGTGACTATTGAAATTCCTGGGAGAGGCGATGTTAAAATATTGGATGAAAACGGGAAAGTGGTTTTGAAAGCCGAAGTGGTCAACTCAAAACAACTGGATATCTCAAAATTATCTAATGGCCTGTATTTCGCTAGTGTGCAATTTAAGGGTAATTTGCAGTCACGTGTTTTTATTAAAAACTGACATCAAGGTCATTCAGGCAAAAAAAAAAGCTGAGTGGGACCCCATTCAGCTTTTTTTTTGCTTGAAAAAATCAATGCGTCTCAAACTCCTTTGAAATCAACGGCTCGTCAATTTCACGGTTCCAGTCTAGCTCTTCCTCCTCTTTTTTAATGCCCATCACCCTTTTAGCTTTACCCGACAAATCTCTCAAGCCTTCGATAAACTGGAAGACCACTGGCACAATGAACAATGTAAGAACCATGGAACTGGTCAAACCACCGATAAGCGCCCAAGCAAGGCCGTTCTTCCATTCTGAACCAGCTCC
>JAHEAS010000029.1 GCA_024642645.1 Saprospirales bacterium
CATTGGTCGGAAGCAGCTGTGGAACTTTGTGCCGCACGGCAACGCCGCATTCTTTCGGCCGCAGCTGATTTGGTTCAAGCGGGTGGGCTGCTGCTGTACTCTACTTGTACTTTCAATGTTTTTGAAAACGAAAACAACGTGCAGTGGCTTTCAGAACAAGGGTTTGATTTTGAAAAATTGAACTTGCCTTCCGATTGGGGCGTAGCAGAGAAGAAATGGGGATATCAGTGTTACCCACATCGGGTGCGTGGCGAGGGCTTTTTCTTTGCTGCCCTTCGGAAAACGGCAGAGGCCAACCGTCCGTTTATCAAAAATTATGTACCTAAAGAGTGGCAGCGGATACCTTTCCGGCAGCAGGATGTTTTTGCTGATTGGATTTCGGGAGTTGCTGATTATGAGTTTTTTACAAAACCGGAAGGTACAGTGGTGGCCATGCCAAAAGCACTCGAAGAATCCTTCTTTACCATTGGCACCTTGCTGAAAAAGCGCTCTATTGGGATGGAAATCGGGGAGCTGAAGAACCGGGACTTCATTCCATCGCATACTTTGGCGCTGGCTAATCTACTCAATCCCGATTTACAAAGGGTCAATTTAGCACGGGAACAGGCCCTCTTTTTTTTGAAAAAAGAAAGTCTTTGGGAGTCGGATTGGAAGCGAGGCTGGACTTTGGTAGCCTTCGAAAGCCTGCCACTCGGTTGGCTCAAAGTGTTGGAAAACCGCTCGAACAACTACCTGCCAACAAATTGGCGAATAAGGATGGATTTGCAGCCTTAACCCCCTTTTTCGGGACACAAAAAAAGCCCAGCGATACGCACCGCTGGGCTTTTTTTTGAAAAAAATTGGGTCATCGCAATACTTCAAACCGCTCAAATCCCGCAATCTTTCCTCGTTTATCCTTGAGCACTAATACAAAACTACCGACTGGCAGTGTTTGGACATTCAAGTTTTCAATGCCAAATAAGACAGCTTGAGAAACTAGTCTTCGGCCATTTAAGTCAAACACCTCCATTTGGCCCGAAAACCCATCGGGTAGTTCCACGTTGAGGAAATTGGAAGTTGGGTTTGGCGATAGGTTTACGTTCAAGTACGACTTGGAATCGTGGGTACTGCTCACGAACTCATTCAGCCAAATCATCGAAGTATCTATGTTTGGGCTGATTTTGTACTGGACGACTGGGAATCCGAGGTCGAATTGGTTGGTCCACCAATTGTAAAAGGTAATGGTTTTGGGTTGGGTGACCTGAAGCGGAAACCAGATGCCATTGTTGAGATATTGGACCGTATCAACCGAAATTTCTGTTTCTGTTGAACGCAACACATCAAATGTTCCGATTGGCGAAGTCAATTGACCGTATGCATCTACCAGCACGCTGCGCTGGGTAGTAGTGATAGCCCTCACGCTGTCAAAAGGAAAATTGACCTCACTTCCATGTACTTGAACCTTGCTATGGACAGTTTCAGTGAAACTCTGGTTCAATTCGAGCGGAAATTTAATGATGGTCTGTGCTGGGCTGTATTTCAGTGCGGTAGTTACCGTGTATGGGTCTAAAGTAAAAGTACCATAAGTACCATAGGTGATGAGATGGTTGTCATTTTTTTGAAAATAGATGACTGCGATGGAATCCAATGTAGCAGCCAAGTTGGCATTTGGAAAAAGGCTTGAATAAGCTGTTTCAGAGGCTTCATAGAACTCCAATGAATCGCTGGAGTCATTACCTATCATGGAAAAATCCCAAGTCTGCAAGCCAGTGCCACCAGGGCTGATGGTAGCTTCGATGGAGGTGTCACGGCTTTGAATGGCAAACACGCCAAGGGGATTTACCTCACTGGCTTGGATGGTGATTTGAGCAAAAGAAATGGTTGGCAGAATTACCAGCACCATTAGAATTTGAAGAAGTTTTTTCATCAGAATTTTATTGTGATTAACACTTTACCCAAGTTCACGGATTTTACACAGCGATAGTTGGGTATTTGACCTATTTATCGACAAACTTAGATGTTTTTATCCCGCCGTTTTCATAACACACTCAATAAAAATAGGCCCATGCGACATTTGTTCACAAAAATTGACGCTGAAACTGCAAGGGATAAGGTGTTTGTGGAAAATCAATACAGGCTGTAAAAGGCGGCATGGCTTATCTTTGCACAGCCTTCTAAAAACTGGCACTCAAGTTTTCTACCCCATGCAAAATGCCGTTTCAAAATTAATGACTGACGACCAGCCCACGGATTTTAAGCCCGCCTTTTACGCAAGGACCTTGATGCAGGCGCTTTCGCTTCAGCAGATGGACAAGCTGTTGGCCAACGGTTACTACCGCAACGGATTGGATGCATGTGCTTCTTCCGTTCGGTTTATGGGCCGTTCTTGGGTGTCGGCGGTCATGTTGCGGGTTCGGCTTACAGATTTTGTTTGGAAAAAACGGCTTCGGAAATTGCTCCGCAACAACGGCGAAGTTTTCAGCTTCAAGTTTCAGCCGTTCAGCCCTACGGCTGAAAAAGAAGCAATTTGGCAACAGTTTAAATCGGGAGTGCATGGCTGGCAAACCATCCCAACACTTGAAGCGCACCTGTTACGTGGACAACCTGCTAGCAGCTTCAACACCTGGGAACTATTAGTTTATGATGGGGCAAAACTCGCTGCTTTCAGCATCTTCGACCGGGGGGAGGAGAGCATTTGCTCACTCGAAGCGGCCTATGACACGGCATACAGGAAATACAGCCCTGGACTTTACACCATGCTCTTGGAAATTGAGTTCTGCCTTGAGGAGGGACTGGCTTTCTACTATCCTGGTTTCTACCCAAAAGGCGTCCCAATGTTCAGTTACAAATTGCGTCCCGGATATCTTGAATTTTTTAGAGTGGAAACTGCTGAGTGGCTGCCATTTGAGCAAATAGCCAACTCAGATTGGATACTGGATGAAATTCTGGAGAAGCAAACGGTATTAATTCAGGCCATTCAGGATGCCGGGTTCTCTGCCTCACCGGGTTATAATCATTGTTATTATGTTCCATCTGAAAAACCAAAACTGCATGGCAATAGCCTGCACTTGTTGGTTTCAGTTGAAATGGACAATGGCGGTTATTTACTTCTTTTTGTCAGTTGGAACCTTTTGAAAAAAGGATATCAAGTTTTTGAAGGCAGGAGTATTTCACCTCCACTCAAGCAATATACTACCGGTAATTTTAAGCCTCACCATTTTTTTGGTGTGCAGCAGGCCAACTATTTTGGCATCTTCAAAACACCAGCAGAAGTAGTGATTTTTATGCAGAAAATCAATGAATGGGTCATTTCGCCCGCTTGAAGGTTTGGTCATAATAATCAATCCATTGCTGAGGCGTCACCTTGCTCACCAACTGGCCTATCAATTCCATGGGCACATCTTCCGGCTTCTTGAAGCGGATGCAGCATTTGCCCATATCCAGCTTTTTCTTTGAATAATTTGGCCACTGTTCCCGGAACCAGTTCAACAACTCGCCTTCGTACATGCCCATGTGGTAAAGTGCAAAATGATTTTTCTGCGAAGCAAGATTGATGAACGGCAGCGGCAGCTTCGGGTCGCAATGATAGCCATTGGGATAAATAGAATGTGGCACCACGTAACCCAACATGCCGTAATTCATTTGTTCTTCGAAGCCCTTCGGCAGGTTTTTCAAAATGACTTCCCGCATGGCGGTGATGATGGGGCGTCGCTCATCGGGTAAAGAATGGAGGTATTCACTGGGCGAGGTGGCTGTCGATTGCATGGCTATTATTTGTTGATGAAATGGATTGGGCGATTGACAAAAATAAGAAAAGTTATTTTTGGGGAGGTGGCTGGAGCAACGAACAGTTCTGGTCACTCAGTCAAAACAAAAAAGCCCAGTTACTGCAAAAACAATAACTGGACTTTTCGGTAGCTATTAATCTACCGCTTTTATTTTGACTTACCGTCGCTGAATCAATCATCTAGCCGCTCTGGCGCAGTCTCCCAGTTCTCTGGCGAGCGCCATAAGCCGGAAAGCAACAGTTCCCGCATAAAAAGGAACTCCTTCGGCAAGCGGTCATACATGGTAGCAAAGAGTTCTTCGTGGGCGAGCACCTCTTTTTTCCAAGCTTCCCGATCCACGACCATCACCTTTTTGAATTCTTCCTTTGGGTAATCATCGAGGCCTGTCCAGTCAAGGTCACGGTGGCGAGGCATCCAGCCGATGGGGCTTTCCACGGCACCGGCACGTCCACGTACCCGCTCCACAATCCATTTGAGCACCCGCATATTTTCACCAAAACCTGGCCATGCGAATTTTCCATTTTCATCTTTTCGGAACCAGTTCACGCCGAAGATACGGGGCGAGTTGGGGAGGTCACGGCCAAATTGCAGCCAGTGGTTGAAGTAGTCAGCCACGTGGTAACCCATGAACGGCAACATTGCAAATGGGTCGCGGCGTACCTTTCCCACTTCACCGAATGCGGCAGCAGTCATTTCAGAACCCATTGTGGCAGCGAGATAGACGCCAAAGTTCCAGTTGAAAGATTGGTAAACCAGTGGTACCACAGTGCTGCGGCGGCCTCCAAAAACGAATGCCCGAACCGGTACGCCTTCTGGGTTATCCCACTCTGGGTCAATAACTGGGTTTTGAGCGGATGGTGCTGTAAAGCGGCTGTTGGGGTGTGCGGCAGGCTTGCCAGAAGCTGGGTCATGCGGAAGGCCCTGCCAGTTGGTAAGTCCTTCTGGTACTTCCTTGCTCATCCCTTCCCACCATACATCGCCATCTTGGGTGATGGCCACGTTGGTGAAAATGGTATTTTTTTCCACCGAGATCATGGCGTTCGGATTGGTTTTATAGTTGGTGCCGGGAGCCACGCCAAAGTAGCCGGCTTCTGGGTTAATGGCATAGAGTCTGCCTGCCTCACCCTTTTGTATCCAAGCGATGTCGTCGCCAATGGTTGTCACTTTCCAGCCCTCAAGGGCTTTGGGTGGGATGAGCATGGCGAAGTTTGTTTTGCCGCAGGCGGAAGGGAAAGCAGCCGCCACATAAGTCTTCTCTCCTTTTGGGTCTTCCACACCGAGGATGAGCATGTGCTCAGCGAGCCAGTTTTCTTCACGGGCCATCGTGCTAGCGATGCGCAGTGCGAAGCATTTTTTACCCAAAAGCGCATTGCCGCCGTAGCCGCTGCCATAGGAAATGATGAGGCGGTCTTCCGGGAAATGTACGATGTACTTGTTTTTGATGTCTGGGGCGCACGGCCATTTCACGTCTTGTTCGCCAGCGGCCAAGGGTTTGCCTACCGAGTGTACGCACTTGACGTATTCGCCTTTCTCACCAATGAGTTTCAGCGCAGCGTCGCCCATCCGGGTCATGATTTTCATGTTCACCACTACATACTCAGAATCCGTAAGCTGCACTCCATAGCGGGAAAGCGGCGAGCCAAGTGGTCCCATACAAAATGGGATGACGTACAAGGTGCGGCCCTTCATACATCCCTTGAGCTTGCCTTCCATCGTGTTTTTCATTTCACGGGGTTCTACCCAATTGTTGGTGGGGCCAGCGTCTTCTTTCAGGCGGGAACAGATGAAAGTGCGATCTTCGACACGTGCCACGTCACTTGGGTCGCTGAAGCAGGCGAAGCTGTTTGGGCGCTTGACCGCATTCAGTCGAATGAACGTGCCTTTTTTTACGAGTAATTCGCAAAGCGAATCGTATTCGGCCTCCGAACCATCGCACCAGTGTACGCTGTCGGGTTGCAGGTGCTTGGTCATGTTGTTGACCCATGTTTTGAGTTCTTCGTGGGGAGATTCTGGTTGTTGGTTTCTTAACAAGGCAGTGGATGGTTGGAACATGATTTAGAATTTGGTTAATATTTGATTGTTAGCAAGAGCCAGGGCGGTCCGGTCAGGCTATCGGTAATTTCAGCGTTAAAGGATTGATATTCAACGCAAATTGAATTTTTGGCGTTGGAAAAAGACCTCAATTGATTTGCAAAATTACATCACTCGTTTTATTTAAAAGAATAAATTCCAAATTGTTGTTGGTTTGTGACTAATTTAGAGACGGTCAAAAGTCGTTTATTTGCTCCTCGAAGCCCGAACACTATCTTAACAACTTTCGGGTCGATACTGATATCGTCTTAGCTTCGTTCAACTGCTAAACTTATAAAGTCATGCGTTTTTTCATTTTAACCAGCTTCGCCATCATCTTTTTTTCTGCTTGCAGCAATTTCGAAACCGTCGAAAACAAGGACGAGAGCGGCAAGCTCACTGAAAAATTCATCATCAATAAGAAGACTCAAAAAAAGGAGGGGGTCTATCTTTCTTTTTACGCCAATGGCCAAAAAAAAGAGGAAAGTTTTTACCTAAACGACAGCCTGAACGGGGAGCGTAAGCTGTTCTTCGAAAACGGGCAATTGGAAAGCATCACAACTCACGCCAACGGGATGTTTGAGGGCAAATACCAGAAATACAACGAAGCAGGAACATTGCTCAATGAGGGTCAATATGTGAACAACGAGATGTCTGGCGTTTGGAAAAAATGGTACGACACTGGAGAGCTGCAGGAAGAAGTCAGCTTCGTTGCTAACCAAGAAAACGGGCCTTTTAAGGAGTTTTTTAAAAACGGTAAGCTTATGACGGAGGGCGTCTATGTCGAAGGTGAAAATGAGCAAGGAGAACTGAAAATCTACCAAGAAAACGGTGAATTGACCAAAAAAATGTACTGCGAGTTCGGCAATTGTGCAGAAACTTGGTCAAAGGAAAATGGCGAGCAAACAATTGACACGGTTCGCATCCGTAAGCTGGCAACAATGAAAAAGGAAATGGAGGCATCCGAGTAAACTAACCGCACTGAATTGATTGAAACTGATATTTTATGCAAAAAATACTGACTAACCTTTTGGTTTTCATGGGTTTAGCGACTTCGCTCCAATCCCAAATCCAGGGGGGGCACAACAGCTTCGAGTTCTTGCGGCTGCCAGTTTCAGCCCGTTTGACGGCGCTGGGCGGGTATCAAATCGCAGTTCAGGATGATGACGTGAACCTCGCCATTTCCAATCCGGCTGCGTTGAATCCGCTCATGCACCACCAAGTCTCATTTAGCCACAACTTCATGGTGTCCGATATTGCTGGTGGCTATGTCGGCTTCGGGCAGCAGCTCGATAAACTCGGTGTCACGATGCATGGAGGTATCCAATACCTGAACTACGGCGACTTTGACGCAACCGACGAAATTGGCAACGTGACAGGAGGTTTCAAGGCTGCCGAATATGCATTTACTTTGGGTGCCGGTCGGCAGCTTTACGAACGGGTCAGTGTGGGGGCCAACCTGCGTTTTATTACTTCACAATTGGAAAACTATTCCAGCAACGGCATTGCCGCAGACTTCGCTGCTATGTTCCATGATACAGCCAGTCAGTTCAATATTTCATTAGTTATCAGAAATTTAGGCGCACAAATGAAGACTTACACTGGCGGCGACCGAGAGTCGTTGCCTTATGAGTCGCAGCTTGGCATTTCCAAAAGGCTAAAATATCTGCCCTTCAGGGTTACGGTCATTTATCGCTATCTCAACCGCTGGAATATCCTTTATGACGACCCAAACCAGCAAGAAGACACCTTCTTTTTTGGCGATCAGAGTTCCCAAAACAGTCACCCCCAACTGGATAATTTCTTTCGACACTTGGTCTTTAACGGCGAGTTTTTATTAGGAAGAAAAGACAATTTTCGCATTAGGTTTGGCTACAACCATTTACTCCGCAAAGAAACCGAAGTGCGCAACTTGCGCAGCCTTTCTGGATTCACCATGGGCGTCGGTATCAAGGTGAAATGGTTTAGGGTGGATTTTGGGCGGGCTATTCAGCACCTTGGGGCTGGCAACACGCATTTCTCCATTTCCACTAATTTTTCTGAATTTAAAAAGTAGAAATTAAGGTTGACAATTTGAACTGCCAAAAGTCTTTCGTTTTTTCATGCAAACCTTTACCACTGAGGATATTACCAACTACTACGACCACACGGAGCCGCACTATCGTCAATTTTGGAAGATGGAGCAGAGCATGGGGCTACATTATGGAGTTTGGGATAGAAGCACGAAAACGCTCGCCGAGGCCATCATCAATACCAACCGACAGTTGGCGAAACTGGGGCAAATCACCGCCAGCGATGTGATACTCGATGCAGGCTGTGGGGTAGGGGGCTCTTCCATTTTTTTAGCAAAAAACTTAGGTTGCAAAGTGACAGGCATTACGCTCAGTGAGCGGCAAGTGCGAACAGCTAGCCATTTTGCAAATAAAAACCACGTGGGCCATTTGGCTAATTTTGAGCGGATGGACTATACTCAGACCAGTTTTCCTGACCATCATTTCGACGTTGTTTGGGCCGTGGAGTCCATGCAGACAGCTACAGATAAGTCGCTGTTTTTCAGGGAGATGCGTCGGGTTCTGAAACCCAATGGCAAGCTGCTTATCGCTGATGTTTTCAAAGAAGGCAATTGGAAAATCACAGAAACGCCTGTAATGCAAACGATGCTGAACGGCTGGGCGATGAGTGACATATTAAGCGTTTCGGAGCTGACACATTTGGCCAAAAAACATAATTTCACGGCGCCAGAAAGGATAGATGTAACGGATAAAGTCCGGAAGTCCATTCAGAAATACCGCTGGTTTGCGCTAGCTGGGATGGTCGGTACCAAATGGTATAACTTGTTTCACAACGGAACGCATTTTGGCAGAGTACATTATAAAACAGGTCTGGCGCAGTACCGGGGCTGGAAACAGGGACTTTGGTCTTATCAATTAATGGCCATTCAAGCCACAGGTCTTTAGTCCCTTGACATTTTGACAATAAAAAATCAGCTTATGAATTACGAAAACCTACTTGTAGAAGAAAAAAACGGCATTGCCGTCGTCACCATCAACCGTCCACAGGCATTGAATGCGTTAAATGTTGGCACTTTTAGCGACCTGAAAAAATTCTTCGGTGAAGATGCTTTGAAAATCACTGGATTGAAAGGTGTCATCCTGACCGGGGCGGGCGAAAAGGCATTCGCCGCAGGCGCTGACATCACGGAATTCATGAAATTGGATGTTGCTTCTGCTTCGCAACTTTCTAAGCGTGGGCAGGATATTTTTCTGTTGATTGAGCGTTTTGCGAAGCCTGTAATTGCTGCTGTAAACGGCTTTGCCCTCGGTGGTGGCTGCGAACTAGCGATGGCCTGTCACATGCGCATCGCTGGGGAGCGGGCGAAATTTGGACAACCAGAGGTCAACCTTGGCATCATACCCGGTTATGGTGGTTCGCAGCGGCTTATTCAATACATCGGCAAAACAAAAGCACTTGAACTTTTGCTCACCGCTGACATGCTCAATGCAGAAGATGCCCTGCGGATTGGTCTTGTGAACCATGTCGTTCCAGCAGGCGAAGAGGTCGCCAAAGCCACTGAGATTTTGGAAAAAATCGCCACGAAAGGCCCAGTTGCTGTTCAATTGGTCATTGAGGCAGTGAATGCTTACTTCACACCCGGTGAACTTGGCTTTGCTAAAGAAGTTTCTGCCTTCGGCAAAGCAGCAGGTACCGAGGATTTCAAGGAAGGCGCAACAGCATTTTTAGAGAAAAGGAAGGCGAATTTTAAAGGTCAGTAGTCATTGGATACTTGGTGTTGAAATAATGCTACGAATGGCCAATCTACTCAATGACCAATAACGCTTCCATAAGCTACAAACGACGGGTTAAGTAAATTCTCCCGATTATACCGCAGTGGTTCACCGGTTTCAAAAACCAGTACCTTTCCTCCCGCTTCTTACAGCACGATTTGGGCGGCGGCGGTGTCCCATTCCATCGTTGGGGCAATCCTGGGATAAACATGTGCTTCACCTTTTGCCAAAAGCAAAAACTTGAGTGCACTGCCCCGTGACACGAGGTTTGGTGTGTCATATTTTGCAATGAAAGCTTCGGTTTCTGGCGTTAGGTGTGAGCGAGAACAGACGATGTTGAGGCCAGGGGTGTTTTGTGTAAAACGAGCCGCCTCAATCTGCATTTCACCCTTGTCCTTTATCAAAAAAGCGCCTTTGCCCTTCACTGCCCAGTAAAGTTCATCTTGAGCAGGGATGCCCACCACACCAACTACCACTTCGCCGTTTTCCACCAGTGCGATGTTTACCGTGAAGTCACCGTTGCGTTTGATGAATTCCTTGGTGCCGTCCAGTGGATCTACCAGCCAGCATTGCGTCCAATGTTGGCGCTCTTGGAAAGAAAGCAATTTATTTTCTTCTGAAATGATGGGGTATTTTACTGGCAATGCTTCCAAACCTCGGCAAATGATTTCATTGGCGGCCCGGTCAGCACGGGTGAGCGGCGAGGCATCGGACTTGGCTTCCACTCCAAAATCAGCGTCACTGTGGTAGATTTCGAGGATGGCATTGCCCGCTTTCCGGGCAATTTCGAGGAGTTCTGGGATTAGGTCTTGATAATTGAGCATTCGATTTTTTTGCCAAAAATAGATATGATTTGAAACTTACGTGCCCTGAGTCTTATAAAATATCAAATCAAGCAGATTACTTGCTTGCCCGGTGTTTTCATTTCACCTTTGCGCCTTCAAATTTAAAATTATGCAAAAAGTCCTTGTTACAGGTGGCTGCGGCTACATCGGAAGCCATACCATTGTTGATTTGATAAACAATGGGTTCGTGCCAATTTCCATTGATAACTTATCAAACTCCGATGAAAAAGCGCTGGAAGGAATTCAAAAAATTACCGGAAAGCAGATTCGCAACTACCAGATAGACCTGTGCGACTTCGAAAAAACGAGGGAAGTTTTTGAGGAGAATCCCGGTATAGTTGGCATCATTCAATTTGCAGCGCTAAAAAGTGTGGAGGAATCCGTGTTTCAACCGCTCCGGTATTTTCACAATAACCTCGAAAGCCTGCTGAACGTGCTTGCTTGTGCAGCAGAATTCGGCGTGCCCAATTTCATTTTTTCGTCGAGCTGCTCGGTGTACGGCAATACAACGGAACTGCCCGTGACAGAATCCACGCCTTTTCAGGAAGCCGAATGTCCTTATGCCCGCACCAAGCAGATGGGTGAGAAAATTATTGAGGATTTTGCGAAGGTGACTAAAGATTTTAGGGCCATTTCACTGCGCTATTTCAACCCGGCAGGTGCACATGAGTCGGCACTCATTGGCGAATCCCCCAGAACAAAGGCAAGCAACTTGGTGCCTGTCATCACTGAAACGGCCATTGGCAAGCGGCCCAACATGACGGTTTTCGGCAGCGATTACGATACCCGTGATGGCTCCTGTGTTCGTGACTATATCCATGTGATGGACTTGGCGGCGGCGCATACTGCTTGTTTGCGCTACCTAATGGGCGGAAAAAATGCTTTTCCCAGCGAGATTTTTAATGTCGGGATAGGTGACGGAGTAACAGTCCTAGAGGCCATTTATGCCTTTGAAAAAGTGACTGGACAAAAACTAAATTATATCATGGGGCCTCGGCGTGCTGGTGATGTAGTGAGTATCTATGCCAACCGGGACAAAGCGGAGCGGCTATTGGGTTGGAAGCCAGTTCGAGGCATTGAGGAAATCATGCGTTCGGCCTGGGCCTGGCAGATGAAAAATGCCTAGGTTCCCATTTTTAGCTGTAAGAAAAAGGGTTGAGCTGCAATTTGAGACTCAACCCTTTTTTTACAGCTAAAAAGCCATTATTTAACCAATCGAATCGTCAATGGGTACTTGAAAAACTTACCCTCATTGGCTTGGACTGTGGCAATAATTGCGCATACAAAAGCCATAATGCCTACCGCTATCAACGTGAATATGCCAATGATAATAAACATTAAGATGAAGGAGGCAAAGGCGTAAATAGCCATTGAAATTTGGAAGTTCAGTGATTCGACAGCGTGTTTTCTTACATACGCCGACTCGTCTTTTTTTATGATGTAAATCACAAGGGGTGCCACAAACCCCGCCACAAGGGTCAGGATATGCGACAGTAGCGCCATTGTTTTTTCATCCGAGGTTGGGCTGTACTCTTCTTCAAAATGATCCAAGGTTTCCATAATTAATTTTTTGTTGTGAGGAATTGTGCTGACGGTATGTTCAGCCATTGTTTAATTCTGGTACGAAAGAAACTAAATTCAAGCTATCTACCTAAAAACGAGGACGGAATTGATCATTATTTCGGCGAACCACAGTAGCTGACAGTTGTTTGACATGGATAAATAGGAAGTCCAGTAAGGGCTTGCTACATTTGCAAAAAATTAGAAGCAATGAAGAAAATTTATATCGTCGCCTTGATAATGATGGTTGCAGCAGCATTCATGCTCATCAAATCACCGCCAGAAGTCACTACCTACTCTGACTTTTCAGTAGCCAAATCCACAAAAAAAGAAGTAAAAATCGCTGGGCAGCTCGCTAAGGACAAAGAGATGTACTATGAACCAGCAAAGGACCCTAATTATTTCACTTTTTTCATTCGTGACAACAAGGGAGAAGAGGCCAAAGTAGTCCTGCTGTCTGCCAAGCCAAAGGACTTCGAAATGTCCGAACAAATCGTCGTGACTGGTAAAATGAATGGAGAGAACTTCGTGGCGTCCGACGTGCTGCTCAAGTGCCCATCCAAGTACAAGGACGAGGAAGTTTATATCAAATCCGAAAAAGGCTCCTAACCTACGCTCAACCTCCAACATGGAAGAATTGAAATACATCGGCGAAGCTTTGCTTTACAAGCAGCTTGGCCATTTTTTTCTCGTTTTTGGCTTTGTAATGAGTCTACTTGGTGCGGTGGGCTATTTTATTGCTACGCAACGTCGACACTTACCTGAGTACGAAGGTTGGCGCAAAATAGGACGCTACGGTTTTATCCTGCATGGCATTAGTGTGTTCGCTATCATGGCCACTATCACTGCTGCCATGGTCAACCACCGCTTTGAGTACCAGTATGTTTGGCAGCACGTGAGCGAAGACCTTCCTTTTCAATACATTTTCTCTGCATTTTGGGAAGGGCAGGAGGGGAGTTTCCTGCTTTGGATGTTCTGGCATGCAGTCCTTGGCGGTATCCTTTTATTTAGGGCAAAAAAATGGGAAGCCCCAGTGCTGTCTATCATTTCGCTGGTGCAGGCGTTCATTTTTACAATGATAGTCGGCATCTACTTTACTGACGATATCAAGATGGGCAGCAACCCGCTGCTGCTGTTGCGTGATACAATGGATATTCCGCTTTTCGCCAATGCAGATTATGTAAAACTCATTCAAGGCAATGGCCTGAACCCATTGCTTCAAAACTATTGGATGACCATCCATCCACCGACCCTTTTCCTCGGGTTTGCTTCCACGGTTGTGCCATTTGCCTTTGCCATCGCTGGGATGTGGACACGGGAGTACAAGGAATGGATGAAACCTGCCATGCCTTGGGCGCTGTTCAGCGGCGCTATTCTCGGCACTGGAATTCTGATGGGCGGAGCATGGGCA
>JAHEAS010000525.1 GCA_024642645.1 Saprospirales bacterium
TGGGTTTGGAAGGAAAAATGCTCGGCAAGTTTGATTATTATAGCAAAGCTGAAATTTTTCTTTTCCCATTTAAAGATGAAGAATACGAAGTGGAATATAGCAATACAAATTCTTATTTTGGAGAGATGACAGGGCTGGCCTTTTGGAACATCACTCAAAAATTCAAATTAGGAGCAGGGGGTAAACTTTCCTACGGTGATTACCCATTCGGCACACAATGGCATTTATTGCCGATGATTGATTTTGTGAAATATGTTGACAGGGTCAAAAAATAGTTTTTAAAACAAACAATCAATGCCGGTCAATTGGCTTTACCTGTCGGTCATTAATCATCTCTACGCTCACAACCCCTTGTTTTAATCTACCAAATTCTCCCTACCTTTGCCATAGTGACAAAATTAAATTCCGTTGCGTCAATTGAAAATGGGGAATGCTTGCAAACCCAATGACAAGTGACCAATCACTAATGACTTAATCCTCCATGCCACCGCCACTCGTTGCAGCACATAGCCAGGAAGATACCGCACTGATACACAGTGCGTACCGGCGGCTATTGCGCATCCTGGACGGCAAAATGGACAAGACGGACCGGGAGCAGGTACGCCATGCCTTCGAGCTGGCAGCCGAGGCGCACTCGCTGCAGCGGCGTAAGTCGGGCGAGCCATACATCACGCATCCCATTGAGGTGGCCATCATTTGCATTGAGGAAATAGGACTAGGGCCGACTGCCGCCGTCTGTGCCCTGCTGCACGATGTAGTGGAGGACACGGACTATACCATCGAGCAAATCAAGACGGAATTTGGCGAAAAAGTGGCCGTCATTGTGGATGGCCTGACCAAACTGGACGGTACGGCCACCTCGGAAAGTCCACAAGCAGAGAATTTCCGAAAAGTCATCAGTACGCTGGTGATTGACGTGCGGGTGGTGCTCATCAAAATGGCAGACCGGATGCACAACATGCGCACCCTCGGTTCCATGCCCCGCCACAAACAACTGAAAATAGCCGCAGAAACAAGTTATATCTACGCCCCGTTGGCCCACCGCCTCGGCCTTTACAACGTCCGCTCAGAGTTTCAGGACCTTTGCCTGAAAATCATGGAGCCAGATACTTTTGACGAGATTGACCAAAAACTCAACGCCTCGGAGGAGGAGCGGGCCGAGTATATCGAGAAGTTCCTGGTGCCCATCCAGCAGGAGCTGGATGCCGCTGGCATGAAGTACCGCTGTTTTGGGCGGGCCAAGTCGGTGTCCTCCATTTACAATAAAATAAAAACGAAGGATGCTCCTTTCGAGCAGGTGTACGACATCTTCGCCGTTCGCATCGTGCTGGACGTGGAGCGCCGCCAGGAAAAGACCATGTGTTGGACGGCCTATTCCATCGTCACGGACATTTACAAGCCCATCCCAGAGCGCCTAAAGGACTGGGTGACAGTGCCCAAATCGAACGCCTACGAGTCCCTTCATACCACGGTCATCGGACAGGACGGTCGATTCGTGGAGGTGCAGATCCGTACCGAGCGCATGGACGAAATCGCAGAACGGGGCTTTGCCGCCCACTGGAAGTACAAGGGGGTGAACAACCAGCCCGATGTGTACGAGAAATGGCTCGACCAAGTGCGGGAGCTAATGGAAAACCCCAACTCCGATGCGCTGGAATTTGTAAGTGATTTTAAGAACAACCTGTATTCCGAAGAGATTTTTGCCGTGACGCCTCGTGGCGACATGATTAACCTGCCGAAGGGTGCTACGGCGCTCGATTTCGCCTTCCATATCCACACCGACATTGGCTATCGCTGTCGGGCCGTCAAGGTAAACAACCGCATCGTGCCGATGGGCTACAAGCTCGGTATGGGCGACAAGGTGGAGGTCATTACGGATAAAAACCAAAAGCCGAACGAGGGCTGGTTGAAGTTTGTGGTGACGGGCAAGGCCCGCTCCAAAATCCGCAACGCCATGAAGGAGGAGCGTCGCAAGGTCGGCGAACTGGGGAAAGAGGCTTTGGAGCGGAAGTTCAACAACATGAAAGTAAACTTCGACCAAGGCGTGGAAACCTTGGTGAAATATTTCAACCTCAACTCACATATTGACCTGTATTTTGCCATTGCGACGGAGGAAATCAACCTGATTGACACCTTCAAAAGCTTTGAAGTCAAGGAGCAAAAGCTGGTGGAAATAGTCAAAGAACAACCCGTAGTCGAAGCGGAGAAAAAACAAGAACAACCCGCCAAGACCAAGATTTCTGCCAAGACTAAAATACTTGTGAACGGTGAACCAGCGGAGCTGTACCACTACAAGCTCGCCCTCTGCTGCAATCCCGTTCAGGGCGATGACATCTTCGCCTTTCTGACGGCGAAGGAAGGCTTGAAAATACACCGCACGAACTGTTCCAATGCCACCAACCTGCTGGCCAAGTATGGTTACCGAGTGATGAAGGCCGAGTGGGTGGCCAATATGGACACCAAGTTCGTCGTGGACCTGAAAATCACGGGCGTGGACGAGGGCATCGGCGTCATCGAGCGCATTACGAAGGAAATTGGTGGCCTCAGCGTCAACATCCGCTCCTTCCACATCGAGGGCGGCGACCAAGGCTACTACGAGGGCAAGGTCAGCCTTATGGTGCTAAACCGGGAGCAGCTCAACGTCGTCATGCGCACCTTGAAAAAACTGGACTTCGTGGAGACGGTGACGAGAATTGATTGATTCTTACTTTTGAGGATTTGAAGATTTGAGTATTCGAACCTGTGCCCCTCAAATCCTCAAATCCTCGCATCTTCAAATCCTCAATAAATGAGAGTAGAAACAAAATGGGCCATCATCATCACTGTCGTCATCTTGCTTTGGTTGCTCATAGCGCAGGCGCTTGGGCTTTTCACTGCTGAAAAAATCGCCATTGGAAAGGCCGCTGGATTCGTCGTCAGTATCTTGACCTACATCATTGGCTATTACATGGTAACGAAGGAAAAACGTGACTTTGACTACAACGGTGCTATGTCGTGGGGCGAGGGCTTTTGGGCTGCCGCCCGAATGACTTTGATTTATATAGTCATTAGCAGCATGGCGCTCTATATCTACATTCAATATTTGAACCCAGGGTACAAGGCGGTTGTGGCCAGCGATAATTTCGGAAAAGACCCCGTCAATATTTTCCTTTACGGCAACCTCTCTGCATCATTCCTTTTCGGTGGGCTGTTTTGCCTTATTTTTCCATTGTTTACCAGAAGAAGCATTAACAACAAAGCATGATTTTTTTTAAAAAAATTGCCTTCCCCAAAGGGGCGGGCGCAACGCTCGTAGCACTTGCCTTCATCACCGTTGGTTGCAACAATGATGCACCAAAAAACACAGAACCTGAAATTGCGCTACAGCCCGTGGCCGTGCCCAAATTCGAGCGGGACACTGCTTTTGCCTTTGTGGCAAAACAGGTGAGCTTCGGCCCACGAGTGCCAAACACCGAGGCTCAGAAACGTTGCAAAGACTGGCTCGTAGAACAGTTCACGGCCTACGGTCTCAAGGTGACGGAACAACCATTCAGCGCCAAAGCCT
>JAHEAS010000526.1 GCA_024642645.1 Saprospirales bacterium
CTGGGCTTGGTCGGATGAAGGCATTTGGTTCAATTCCCAACTTTCCCATCCGGGTTTTGTCACCGAGGATACTGCCACCACTGACCTGGCTACTGGGGTCAATAGCCAGCACCGCCAGCTTACGGCCATGCTCCTGGACTAACATGCTACCAAATGCCTCAATGAAGCTGCTTTTGCCCACACCCGGCGGGCCTGTGATACCCATTCGGAAAGAGTTTCCGGTGTGCGGAAGGCATTTTTCAAGCACTTGCTGCGCCAAATCCCGATGCTCCGGGCGGCTGCTTTCCACCAATGTGATGGCACGACCCAGCACCACCCTATCGCCCCGGAGGATGCTCTCAACATAGTCGTTGGCCGACCAATTTTTATTCGATATGGATGCCTTTTTGTTCAAATCAAAAGTTAAGAGGGTTTAACAGTAGGTCTTTCGGCGTCTTAACAGTTTTTGCAAACCTTTGAAAATGAGTAGTTTAGAAAAATTGAGACCATTTAACGTTTGCCACCAAAAGGCCGTTTTAGGTTAAAGTAGGCATAAACCCAAGGTCTGCCTGCTACCCAAACTTGTACAAAGGTATGGCACAGCCTTTCTTTGCCAACAGTGAACAGGAATTCATTTTTTTAAACATCTAAAGCTCTGAAATCACACGCTCTCCTTTTTTTAAGTTTTGAGTTATTGAATTTTGAGTTTTGAGTTGGGGCCGCTTCAGAAACAGTTTCGGCAAATCTAGACTCCAAAAATAGGCTAAACACTGAACTAACTGAAAACCTTCGAACTGTAGCGGGCAGCAGCCCCAGGTAAATGAACCAGGTTTTGCTTCGACGCTCTGCTGCTGCTTGGCTACTTTTTTGGTTAAAAATTGGCTGATGTGCACAAATAATTCAAGCTTACTGTTTTATCGAGCAACTGTTCAATTGCCACCCTGCACACTACCAAATATCAAAACCTAACTGTTCACCTAATACCTTTTTTATGCAAAAACATTTTTTGTTGGTTACCATCTTCATCTTTACTTTTATTGGGCTTTCAAATGCACAAGATTTTGTGAGGAAGCAGGAATTCCAATTGAGCCTTGACATCATGGAGGGAATCAAAAATGCGAATGCCTATTACAAAGTTGGTTTGAAAAACAAAGGCGACAAGTTTTGGAGGTCAAGGCTTGGCCGGTTTGCCGACTTTTATTCCAACGACAACAAGAATCTGTTCCTTGACCATAAACAGTTTTCCTTTGGGATGGGCTATGAAGCACGACTGCCACTTATCCGAAAATCAATGCTTGTTCTTGGCATCGAGCCATTTGGTTCATTTGAAAAATACAGCGATTATTCCTACAAAGTGAAACCCGTAAAAGCAGGTTCCTCTTTGTGGGCAACAGGTATTGGATTCCCCATTGGCATCATTTTGAACGGCAGCTCGGAATGGTACATAGGCATGGAAACGATACCAACTATGTTCTTTCAAAGAATAAACAAAGATGAATTCCAACTCTATAATGGCGGCTCGGATAGCTATAATTTTGGGTTTTACAATTTCGCACTTTGCTTTGGTTATCGCATCCCTACCAAGCGTATTTAGGCTAATACCATTGGCAATTCGATTGTGGAGTAAGCTACCATTACCCCAAAACTTACCTTCTTTTCCATTCCGGGCACCGTCAAGGATTTTCAGTTTTCCAGAGAATGACAGACCTGTCATCGCTGCATGAAAGTAGGCCGGCTGGCAGCCAAAGCACTTTGTTCACAGAGTTGAAATGCCCGCCATCCCGGCCTCCTTCCAGCACTTTTTCCAATTCAAAATTTTCGCTGTCCCAAATCTTCACCGTTTTGTCACGGCTGCCTGTGGCAAAGTATTTCCCGTCCGGGCTGAATTCGATACTATTAATGGTGTACCAATGGGCTGGTTGCGAGCTGATTTGTTTGAAGTTCTGCCCCAAATCCCAAACGTTCAAATGGGCATCTCGGCCACCGCTGAGGAGGTATTTGCAGTTGGGTGAGTAACGAACTGAGAAGACAGAATTGCCATGAGCACCTGGAATTTTTTGACGGATTTCAAGGCTCTGGGCATCGAGCAGATAAATGGCACCATCGCTGCCTCCAATGGCCAATTCCTGCCGAATCTCACAGAAGTCGATACATCTAAGCGCTTGATTAGCAAGATGATAGCTTTCTGAGGAACGCATTTCGGCGATTGACCAACGGCTAAGTTTGCCCTCACCACCAACAGTAAAAACTTGTTCATTTACTTCCAAAATATCAAAAACGCCACGCTGGTGATGGGCGACATTTTTGGTAGCTATTTGGTCATTCAAATCAATCCAATGGACGCCACCGTCCATGTTTCCAACCACAATTTTTTGTGGCTCTTTTAGGTAGCAAAGTGAAAAAATCTGACGCTCCACTTTGGCCAATAACTTACCCAATTCTGGGGAATCGAGGTTCCATTCCACTACCCATCCATCACCTGCTCCGGTGATGATTTGGCCCTGACCTTGCCCTTCGACTAAGGAGAAAATTGCGGCATTGTGGCCTGTCAGTTGGGCAATTTTTGTGACTTGCATGGCTGAATGGTCTGGTTTTGCGTTCTTTGTGGCGGCACTGCATTGCAGTTCGTGCCGCCGCAAATGTCTGATAAATCATGGGGCTTTTGTTAAAAAAAAAGGTAGAAAATGGCGCAGTCCTCGGCATCTGGCAGGTGGACGAGCCAGTTGATTTTTTTACAAAAAGCCTTGATTTGCAGGCAGTTGAAGAAGCTGAACTCGCAAATTTAAAGGGAAGACGGAGGCTGGAATGGCTGGCAAGTCGGTACTTGGTTCACGAAATGTTGCTATCGATGGGCTACGAAGACCGGATGCCAGTACTAAAGGACGAGTTCGGCAAACCGCATCTTTGGGACACGCCGTTTCACCTGTCTTTTAGCCATTCCCACGAGCTGGTGGCTGTCATTTTGGCAAAAGAATTGGCTGGAATTGACGTGCAGCGCATTGTCCCGAAAATTGAAGTTTTGGCCCACAAGTTCTTGCGGGCCGAAGAACTGGCGAGTCTGAAGCCGCAAACACGTTTGGAGCACCTGCATGTTTATTGGGGAGCAAAAGAGGCGCTGTACAAGGCCCATGGACGCAGGGAATTGGATTTTCGGAGCCACATTTTCATCCAACCATTTGACTATCAAGCTTCTGGACAAACGAACGGCTGGGTGGAAAAAGATGGCGAGGAATGGCGGTTCGAGGTTTTTTATGAAATAATCGAAGACTATATATTGGTCTGGTGCCTTTGACTGGCGTTGATGTTAACGTACGTGGTGAACTTGCTCAGCTGTTAAAATAGGCATCCTTCGGAAACGCAATAAGAGCTGCACGGTAGCAAGCACATCTTTTTCACAATACAACGATATCCGCTCAACATCCTGCTCTTCCCAATACACCCGTCCTACTTCGCTGCCGTCAATATCATCCTTTGGCGAAGGGAATCCGAGTACGGCTGCCAGTAGTTTGAGTGAGGTGTAAGCCTTGCCATCACCAAATTTCCAAAGCTCCATGGTG
>JAHEAS010000527.1 GCA_024642645.1 Saprospirales bacterium
GCCGCCTTGCAGGTTCTTGATGCCCTTAGAGGCGACCATTGCGCCCGCAACACCGGAAGAAAGTACATGTGTGGTACTGACCGGAAGGCCAAATTGCGAAGCAATACCAATGGTACTAGCAGCAATCAACTCAGCCGTGGCGCCTTCGGCATAGGTCATGTGGCGCTTACCTATTTTTTCGCCTATGGTCACAACGATGCGCTTCCAACCAATCATAGTGCCGATACCGAGCGAAAAGGCAATAATGACAATACCCCAAGCTGGCACATAGGAGGTGTAGTTGCCAATTGATTTGATTTCCGCCTGGATGATTTTTCGGTCGCTCGTGTTGGAAATGACATACGGCACATTGAGCAGCGCCTCCATGTTTTTCTTCAAAATGGTGAAGCGCTTGCGGAACGAAAGGCGCTCCTTGATGTTGGTGGCATCGTGCTTCGCAATATCTATTTTCAGTGCCTCGATGGTTTCTTTGGCTTTATTGAGTTCAGGGAGCGCCACATCGGCGGGCAGGGCGTTTTGGATTCTGGTCAGTGATTCATTGGCGGTAGCAGGTTGAAAATCGGGCGAAAGGGCGAACTTTAAAGGCATGAAGGTCATCAGTGCGATGAGCAGCAGACCAACCCCTTTTTGTCCATCGTTGGAGCCGTGGAAGAAACTGACAAGGGTGCAGGTGGTGATGAGGATGCCCCGAATCCACCAAGGCGGCGTGGTGCCTGGCTCGGGTTCTTTGAAGATTTTTTTATCCTTAATCACCTGTCTCAGTAAGAACATCAGCACGATGGACATGCTGAAACCGAAGGCGGGTGAAATAAGCAGCGACTGCCCGATTTTACTGGCTTCTTTCCAGTTGACGCCCACGTTCTCCACGTTCTCCGGCATGAGGCTGAACGCAATGCCCACGCCGAGCAGTGAACCAATCAAGGTATGCGAACTGGAACACGGTATGCCCATGTACCAAGTACCAACGTTCCAAATTATGGCCGCCACCAGCACCGACATGACCATGGCGATACTGTGCTGTAGGTCTTGGCCCATCAGCGCCTCCACGGGCAGGAGGTTGGCAATTTTTGTCGCCACCGCCATGCCGAAAATATAGCTGCTTGCCATCAGTCCAAGAAAGTTCCAAATGCCCGACCAAACCACAGCAGTCACAGGCTTGAGGCTGCCCGAGTAGATGACCGTGGCCACGGCGTTGGCGGTGTCGTGGAAGCCGTTCACAAACTCAAAGATGCAAACGGTCAAAACCGTGATGACTAGTAGGATGAGGAGGCCAGAACTTAGGCCGAGGTCCATGCCAAATAACATAGTTGTTTGTTTTTTTTGCCACCCAGTCAAGGTTCTGGCAGCGTTAGTTTTCCTTAGCGGTGAAGGTAAAACAAGTTGTAAACCAAGTGAGAAAAACGTGTGTTTTTCGCATAAAAAACCGCTTGTCACTTACAGCATACCCAAACAGCTTAACTTTGCGTTTTACGAAGAAAATCACCTGACACTTGAAATCTGCAAATCACTTTCTTTTTTCTGCACTGTTGCTGACGATACTGGCAGCTTCTTCCTGCAAAACCTTCCGCAAGGCAAGCGGCACTGCCGTGAAGTCAAAAAGCGAAAAGGCGCTGATGAAAGGCCTCCTCGAAAACTCGGTGAATGCCGAATGGCTGGGCGCCAAGGCCAGAATTTCCTACAGCGACGAGTACGGCGGTGAGTCATTCAGCGCTAATATCCGCTTGAGGAAGGACAGCGCCATCTGGATGAACTTCAAAAAGTTCAGCATTGAGGGCGCCCGGGTGCTGCTCACGCCGGACAGCATCTTTGTCATTGACCGTATCAACAACGAGTACACGGCCAAGCCCTTCGAGTATGCCCAGAAGGAATACAGCCTACCCTTCGGCTTCCAAGGTTTGCAGGCGCTGCTGCTCGGCAATCCGGTTTTTTTCTCCAAAGAAACCACGGCTGGTGTGGACTCCACACAGTACACCCTGTCGCAAAAGACCGAAAGCCTGAATGCCACCTACTGGCTCAGCAGCCCTGAAATGCTGCTGCTCCACTTCCTCGTGGACGATTTTCGGAACAAGCGGACGGTGGATGCTTTTTCCTCAGATTTCCGACCTTTGGGTGGTAAACAGCAATTTTCGTATGTTCGTAGCTTTAATTTGAAAAGTACCGACCTTGGCAAAATGAAAGTGCAAATCGAGTTTTCAAAAGTGGAAATCAACACGCCACAGGAAATGAAGTTTGAGGTGCCGAGGGGGTACAAGCGAACTGATTAGTTTTTTTCAATGATGAATGATGATGAATAGTGGAATGATGAATCAATTCCCATTCATCATTCATCATTGAACCATTCATCATTCATGAAAGCCCATTCAAGAAAAACATTCCTACTGCTCGCCGCCCTGCTCCTCGCAATGGGTACGGGCATTGCGCAGCAAAGCCGAAAAGAACTGGAGGACAAGCGCAAAAGACTGCTAAAAGACATTGAGCAAACCTCCAGCATGCTAAACCAGACCAAACAAGACAAGGCGGCCACCCTCTCCCGCTACGTGACGCTACAGAAACAAATCAGCAAGCGCCAACAACTCGTTGAGACACTGCAAAAGGAAATGCAATACCTTCTGGAAAACGTGGATCGCACTACCACTGTGGTGCTCTCCCTCAGCGACGACACCGAGCGGCTCAAGGAGGAGTACACCAAAATCGCCCGACATGCCTACCGCCAGCGGCTCATGCACAGCGATTGGCTTTTCTTGCTGTCCGCCAAAAGTTTCAACGATGCTTTCCGGCGATGGCAGTACCTGCGGCAGTACGACCGCTACCGCCAACGACAGGGCCGACTCATACTCGACACCCAGCAGATGCTGCTCGACAAGATCAAGAACCTCGAAGACCGCAAGCGGGAAAAGGAAAATTTATTGGGTGCGGAGAAACGCCAGTCATTGATGCTTGGACTCGAAATGCAAGCAAAGAACCGCCTTTTGGATGACCTCAAGGGCGATGAAGCCCGCCTGGCGCATGACCTTGAAGGAAAGCAGGCGGCAGCCAGCAAGTTGAACAAGGCCATCGAAAAAGTGATTCGGGACGAAATGGAACGGATACGCCGGGAAGAGCGTTCAGCTGCTGCCGCTGCATCGGCCAAGCCCTCTGGCAAGACGGCATCGCCCAGACCAACACCGGAGGTTAGCAACCTCTCGAACGACTTCAATAATAACCAGGGCAATCTGCCATGGCCAGTAAGAAATGGTATCATTACCGGCCATTTTGGGCGCCAACAGCATCCAACTATCGCCAACATCGAAATCGTGAACAACGGGATTGACATACAAACTGACCAAGGCGCCCAAGTGCGCTCGGTCTTTGAAGGTACGGTGGTGGGCACTCAGTTCATCCCTGGCTTTGATTACATGGTCATCTTACAGCATGGTAGCTACTATACTGTTTACTCCAACCTAGAAGAGGTGAGTGTAAAAAAAGGCGACAAATTGATGGTCGGCCAAAGCCTCGGCAAGGTCAGCACCGACCCTAAGACCAATAC